>DAMBCY010000266.1:0-5705 GCA_032056255.1 Cellulomonas sp.
CTCGTCGACGGACATCGTGGGCTCCTCGTACGCGGTGGGCCGGAGGGGATGGGACCGGCGGGGACGGGGTCGGACCGGGGTGCGGGACCCCGGGGTGACGGGGCGGGACGCGCGCCTGCGCGCCCCGCCCCGGCCGTCAGCCGCCGATCGCGGACTCGATGCTGGTCACCGCGGACGTCCACGTGGAGTCCGGGTCCTGGCCGGTGATCAGGGCGATCTGCGCCGCGTTCCAGAACTCCCAGACCGCGCCCATCTCCGGGATGTTCGGCATCGGGACGCCGTTCTGCGCCGAGGCGAGGAAGCCGGCGATGATCGGGTCGTCCGCGACCTGCTCGGCGACCGCGGTCAGCGCCGGGATGCGCGGATCGGCCTCGTAGAGCTCCTGCTGCGCCTCGTCCGTGGCGACGTAGTTGGCGAGGAACTCGTTGGCGAGCAGCGCGTTCGACGACTGGGCCGACAGGTAGAAGCCCTGCACGCCCACGAACGGCGAGGCGGTCTGGTCGCCCGCGGCCGGGATCGGTCCGACGGCGACGTCGATGCCGGCGTCCTGGTACGTCGGGATGGTCCACGGCCCCTGGACGATGAACGGCGACTGGCCGGTCGCGAACAGCTCGTTGCCGATGTCGTAGTCGACCGTGTCGGTGAAGTAGCCGGTCCCCGCGGAGCCGTTCGCCGAGATCCACCGGGCGTACGCGAGGCCCCCCTCGCCGCCCATGCCGACCTCGCTCGTGTACGAGCCGTCCGCGTCCTGCACGAACACCGGGGCCCCGAACGACGTCTGGAACGCGTACGAGGTGTACATGTCGCCCTCGGCACCGTTGGTGTAGAGGATGAACGGCCGCTCGGCGAAGCCCGCGTCCGTGGCCATCTGGATCATCTCGTCGAACGTCGCCGGGGTCTCGGAGCCGACCAGGCCGACGTTCTGGATCAGCGCCACGGCCTCCTGCGCGTACGGCAGGGCGTAGAGCTGCCCGTCGTAGGTGAAGGCGTCCAGCGTGACCTGCTCGAAGTCCGCGGCCCGGTCGCCGAGGTCGATCGTGTCGACCACGCCCGACTCCACGAACTCCCCGAGCCAGTCGTGCGCCCCGACGGTGATGTCCGGGCCCTCACCCGTCGGGACCTGGGCGAGGAAGTCCGACCGCAGGTTCTCGAAGTTCTTCTGCACGACCGTGACGGTCGCGCCGGTGTCGGCCTCGAAACCGGCGGCGGCGTTCTTGATCGCCTCCGCCCGCTCGGCGTCCGACCAGATCACGAGCTCGCCGGACGCCTCTGCCGGGGCGGACGCGTCGGAGCTCGACGCCGGAGCGGGATCCCCGCTGCACGCGCCCAGGAGTGCCACGGTCGCCGCTGCGGCGACGCCGACCACGATGTGCCTGCGCATCTGTCTTCCTTTCCAGGAGGGTCGACCGGCGCGTCGATCGCGTCGTTGCGACCCGTGGTGGGTGCGGGGACGGCTCCCCGCGGACTGAGGTCCTGCTGATCCGTGCTGGTCCGAGCTGGTGGTGCGCACGCCTACGCGCGTGCGTGCGGTCCGCGACCACCCCCCTGGCCGCGTGCGGACGTCCGGAGCACCGCCACGTCGCCGGCACCGACCCGGAGGTCGCCCTCGACGGCCGTGTCGGTCAGCAGCTCCGTGCCGTGCCCCTGGACCGTGACGGCCTCGTCGCGGTGGTTCACGACGACGAGGTAGTCGTGCTCGTCCCCGTGCCGGGTCGTGACCTCGACGCCCTCGCCCGGGGCCGCCGGGACGATCCCGGCGTCGGCGTAGACCTCGGTGAGCACCGGGACGAGCCCGGCGACGTCGAGCCGGGTGCTCACGTACCACCCGACGCCCGCGCCGTGCTCGTGCCGGGTGATCGCCGGCAGGCCGTCGGCCGGCCCGCCGCGGTAGGTCCCGCGCACCTGAGCCCCGTCCAGCACCAGGTGCTCGCTCCAGACACCGGCGGGAAGCAGCGTCCCGTCGAGCTCGACCGCGCAGTCGTCCTGCTCGCGCACCGGGAGGAACTCCTCGGCGGCCACCCCGAGCGCCGGCCGCAGCGGCGCGCCGAACCCGCCCGCGTGCACGGCGTCGTGCTCGTCGACCACCCCCGCGAAGCACGACACCAGCAGCGTGCCGCCCTGCGCGACGTAGTCCGCGAGGTTCTTCCCCGCGGCGGCCGTCAGCAGGTACGAGGCCGGGGCCACGACCAGGCGGTACGCGGACAGGTCGTCCTCCGGGTGGGCGAAGTCGACGGTCACGCCGTCCCGCCACAGCCGCTCGTAGTAGGCCCGGACGCGCTCGCGGAAGCCCAGGGCGTCCGACGGGCGCCACTCCAGCTCCTGCGCCCACAGCGACTCCCAGTCGTAGAGGACCGCGACGTCGGCGCGCACCCGCGTGCCCTGCAGCTCCGCGAGCCGGCCGAGCCGGGCGCCCAGGTCCACCACCTCGCGGAACACCCGGGACCCGGTGCCCGCGTGCGGCAGCATCGCGGAGTGGAACTTCTCCGCCCCGGAGCGCGAGGCCCGCCACTGGAAGAACAGGATCGCGTCCGCGCCGCGCCCGACGTGCGTGAACGCGTTGCGGTGCATCTCCCCGGGCCGCTTCGCGATGTTGTGGCCCTGCCAGTTCACCGCCGAGGTCGAGTGCTCCATCAGCATCCACGGCTTGCCGCGCGCCACCGACCGGGTCAGGTCCGCGGCCAGGGCCAGCCCCACGTGCGCGTCCGGGTCCGGCGACCAGAGGTAGTGGTCGTCCGAGACCACGTCGACCTCGCGCGCCCAGCGCCACAGGTCGGTGTTCCACGACTGGTGCGCCATGAAGTTGGTCGTGACCGGCTGCGCGGCGTGCTCCCGGATCGCGTCCCGCTCGGCCCGGAAGCAGGCCCGCAGCTGGTCGTCGGTGAACCGCGCGAAGTCGAGCCGCTGGGCGGGGTTGGGGGTCGAGGCCGTCGCGGCGGGGGCGCCGACGTGCTCCCACTCGGCGTACCGCTGTCCCCAGAAGGCGGTCCCCCAGGCGTCGTTCAGCGCGTCGAGCGAGCCGTAGCGCTCCCGCAGCCAGGCGCGGAACGCCACGACCGACGCCGGGGAGTAGTCCTCCCCGACCGGGGCGCCGTACTCGTTGTGGACGTGCCAGAGGACGACCGCCGGGTGCTCCGCGTAGCGCCGCGCCAGCTCGCCCGCGATGCGCGCGGCCGCGGCGCGGTACTCCGGTGAGCTCGGCGACACCATGCCGCGGGACCCCGGCCCCAGCGTGGTGCCGTCGCGGGTGACGACGCGGGACTGCGGGTACGTCGCGTAGAACCAGGCGGGCGGTGCGGCGGTCGGGGTGCCGAGGTCGACGGCGATGCCGTTGCGGTGCAGCAGGTCCAGGACGTCGTCGAGCCAGCCGAAGTCGAGCTCGCCCTCGCGCGGCTCCAGCAGCGCCCAGGAGAAGATGCCGACGCTGACCAGCGTGACGCCCGCCTCGCGCATGAGCACGACGTCCTCGTCCCAGACGTGCCGCGGCCACTGCTCGGGGTTGTAGTCGCCCCCGTAGGAGATCCCCGCCGTCGGCCAGCCGTGCTCGGTCATGCCCTGCTCCCGCCTGCTCCCGCTCCGTCGCGTCGCCTGTGCACGGTCACAGTAGGCACAGACAGGTGTGGTGCGGGAGGGGCGGCACCATCTCGTGACCGAACTGTGATCGTGCACGGTCCGCCGCGGCGCATGACGCCCCGGCACCGGGCGGGGATGCTGTCCGGCGGGCCGGGCCGGTCAGCGCCCGGCGCGGCTCCCCGTCGCCAGCGACGCGAGCAGCAGCGCGACCGCGTCCTCCGCGAACGCCCCGCGCCAGTCGGGACCGCGCCGCGCCGCCCACGCCCGCCACGCCGCACCGCCCCAGGTGCCGGCGGTCGAGAACAGCGCCGCCGTCGCCGCCGGCGCCCACACCGCCCGGCCGCGCTGCCGGGCGAGCGCCGCACCGCCGAACGCCGCGGCCAGCGCGCGGCTCTGCGGACCGGGCGGGTCCAGGCGGCTGGGCGTGCTGGGCAGCACGTCCCCCGTCAGCTCCACGACCACGCCGAGCCGCGCCAGCACCCGCGCGGGCCGCCGGCTGCGCGGGTCGGCGAGCGTCGGCGCCGCCACCGCGAGCGAGGCGCGGCTGCCCGCCGCGACGCCCAGCAGCGCGGACCGGAGCAGGAGCCCGCCGCGCGAGCCCGGGAGGGCGGGCAGGGCGCCGGCCCGCACGGGACCCGGCGCGGTCCCGTCCCGGTGGCGCCCGGCCCTGCGGTGCGTCCGCTGCGTGCGGTGTCGGCGGCCCATCGCACGACCGTCCCGCAGCCGGGGCCGGTCGGCAACCTGGCCCGGCACGACGACGCGGGCGGGACGGGCCCCCTCCGGCCCGACCCGCCCGCGCTCACCGCCCGCCGGTCACCCGGCGAGGTCCAGCGACCCCTCGTCCACCGCGACGACGCTCCACGTCGTGCCGTCGCCCCCGGTCAGCTCGTAGGCCGGGACCAGCAGCGTCGAGCCGTCGGCCTGGTAGACGAGCGTCAGCCCGAGGCGGGCGCCCGTGATGGTCACCTGCTGCACCGGCCAGGCGATCGGCGCGCCGGGCTGCGCGGTCGGCGGGACCGTCGGGTCGGCCGAGGGGTCGGGCTGCACGGACACGTCGGCCGAGTCGGACGTGACGCCCTCGCGGGCCAGCGGCATCACGCCCGTGGCCCCCGCCCCGAACCGCGGGTCGTTCAGCCGCTCGACCGCGGTCGCGGCGCCGACGACCGGGTACTCCCCCAGGTCGACCAGCGGGGCGAGCCAGCCGTAGAGGGACTGCACGCCGTCGCCGACGAGGGTCACGTTCCAGGACAGCCCCGTGCGCTGCCCGTCGAGCACGTGGTACGCCACCACGGTCACCGCGCGGGCGGTACCGGTGTCCACCACCTCGTACTCGAAGGCCCCGGGGTCGACGTCCAGCGAGGTCAGCACCTCGCGGGCAGCGGCCACCGCCGCGTCCCCGGCGGGGGCGTCGCCGACCGCGGGGTCGCACGCGGGCTGCGTCGGCAGCGCGGGGTCGACGACCGCGGGGTCGAGCGCGGGCTCCGGCGTCGCCACGCCGTCCGCGGCCGCA
This sequence comes from Cellulomonas sp., assembly GCA_032056255.1. Lineage (GTDB taxonomy): Bacteria > Actinomycetota > Actinomycetes > Actinomycetales > Cellulomonadaceae > Cellulomonas. The sequence continues at coordinate 5,081 of DAMBCY010000266.1, forward strand.
CCGTCCGCGCCGGCGCCGTCCGTGCCGGCGTCCGGGGTGTCCGTCGCCGACGCGGTGCAGGACCACGGGTCGCGCGTCGGGTCGTAGTAGCTGATGCTCGCGGAGCCGTCCGGCTGGAGCGACAGGCTCGGCCCGGAGCCGTCCGCGGCCCCGACGGTCCACGAGCCGTAGTCGAGCCGCGGGTCGCCGGCGACGCCCAGCACCGCGGCCACCCGGGCCGCGGTCTCCGCCGAGAACACCGCGGCGGCGTCCAGCCCCCAGGCGTGCCCGGACGCCGCGTCGTCGGCGAGGCCCGAGGACGAGAACACCGTGCGGCCGCCGAACCACGGTCCGATCCGCATGTCCGACGTCGCGGCCGAGTCCGCGGCGCCCTCCAGCGTCGTGGCCCCCGACCCCAGCGCGATCACCCCCGCCGCGCCGCCGGCCGGGCCGTCGCCCGAGGCCCCCACGGCGTAGCCGCCCGCGCCCGCCACCAGGGCGGCGCCGACGCCGACGGCCGCGACCTGGAGCCAGCGCGCCCGGCGCCGGGAGGCGAGGGTCGTGACGGTGGCGGGCTCCGCCGGAGCGCCGGCCGGGGCGTCCGCCGACCCGGGGGCGCCGTCGCCGGCACGGCGGGCGACCTCGG
>DAMBCY010000267.1:0-5687 GCA_032056255.1 Cellulomonas sp.
CCACACGTTCAACACCCTGCACAACGCGAACAAGCAGATCGTGCTGACATCCGACCTGCCGCCCAAGCAGCTCAACGGGTTCGAGGACCGGATGCGGTCCCGCTTCGAGTGGGGCCTGATCACGGACGTGCAGCCGCCGGACCTCGAGACCCGCATCGCGATCCTGCGCAAGAAGTCGGCGAACGACAAGCTCCAGGCACCGGACGACGTCCACGAGTACATCGCCTCGAAGATCTCGACCAACATCCGCGAGCTCGAGGGCGCGCTGATCCGCGTCACGGCGTTCGCGAACCTCAACCGGCAGCAGGTCGACCTCTCGCTCGCCGAGATCGTCCTCAAGGACCTCATCACCGACGAGGACCAGGCGGACATCACGGCGACCGCCGTCATCGGGCAGACGGCGGCGTACTTCGGCCTGTCGATCGAGGACCTGTGCGGCTCGTCCCGGTCCCGCGTGCTCGTGACCGCGCGCCAGATCGCGATGTACCTCTGCCGTGAGCTCACCGACCTGTCGCTGCCGAAGATCGGCCAGGCGTTCGGCGGTCGCGACCACACCACGGTGATGCACGCGAACCGGAAGATCCGCGAGCTCATGGCCGAGCGCCGCTCGATCTTCAACCAGGTGACCGAGCTGACGAACCGCATCAAGCAGGAGAGCCGCGGCTGACCCCGGCCTGCCGGACGCGCTCACCCCGCGCGGGCGGCTCGACCAGATCGGCCCGCTCCGCCCGTCCAGGACCCCCGCACCAGCCGGCGCGGGGGGTCCTGCCGCACGTCCGGAGGCACGCCGTTCTCTCAGGCTCGACCAGAGCGCGAAGGAGCCGTAGGACGATTACACACACCTGTGGACGAGTCTGTGGATACCGGTGGACGAACCCCCTGGTTCGTGTGGACGCATCCTGCGCGATCTGGGGACGAGAAAGCACGCCGGGTCGGTCGTCCACCTTCATCGGCGTCGTCCCCACCCGGTCCACAGCGGCGATGCACAGCCGGAAGAATGTGCTGACCAGCGTCGACAGCGGTCGTCCCCAGGATCCACAGACGTGACGACGACGACGACCGATGTCTAGGAAGAAGATCCACAGCCCGTCGATGGTCCCCCGAGCCCGTCCCGACCGACCCGCAGCGGGTCGACCCCGGCAGGCTCCGGATCACACCACCCTGCGCGGTCAGGACCGGCCGAGGACGGCTGTCGACGGACGACGGGGTGCCGTCCGTCCCCGCTCCGCGGCTCTCGTCGCCCCCTGGCGGACGTCGGAGGTCCCGGCACCTCGTCCACAGGCCCGGATCCGGTACCGCACCCCTGGTCGCTCGCGTAGTGTTCGGGGCGACCCCTGGCCGTCGTGCGCCCGGGGTCGAGGAGCACCAGCAGCACCCGCTGCACCGGTGCCGCACCAGTTCCGAGCGCACCGAGCAGGGATCCCGCGATCCCCCGACCGAGAGGGTGGGGCATGAAGTTCCGCGTCGAACGTGACGTCCTCGCAGAAGCCGTCACGTGGATCGCCCGCAGCCTGCCCACCCGCCCCCCGGTCCCCGTGCTCGCCGGCGTCCGCATCGAGGCAGCCTCCGACGGCACGCTGCGGCTCGCGAGCTTCGACTACGAGGTCTCCGCCCGGTCCGAGATCCCCGCGGACGTCTCCGAGCCGGGCACGGTCCTGGTCTCGGGCCGCCTGCTCGCCGAGATCTCCCGCGCGCTGCCGGCGAAGCCGGTCGACGTGCAGCTCGACGGCACCAAGGTGACCGTCACCTGCGGCGCGAGCCGGTTCACGCTGCTGACCATGCCGGTCGACGACTACCCGCAGCTGCCCTCGATGCCCGCGCTCACCGGCACGGTCGACGGCGACGAGCTGACGAAGGCGGTCGCGCAGGTCACCGTGGCCGCCAGCCGCGACGACACCCTCCCCCTGCTCACCGGCGTGCGGGTGGAGATCGAGGGCGAGAAGGTCACGTTGCTGGCCACCGACCGCTACCGCCTCGCGCTGCGCGAGATGTCCTGGCACCCCGCGCGTCCCGACGTCTCCGAGGTCGCGCTGGTCCGCGCCCGCACGCTCTCCGACGCCGCCAAGTCGCTCGGGGCGTCCGGATCGGTCAACGTGGCGCTGGCCACCGGGCAGGGCGTCGACCTGATCGGCTTCGAGGCGGGGGGCCGGCACACCACGTCCCTGCTGGTCGACGGCGACTACCCCGCCGTCCGCCGGCTGTTCCCGGACGAGTCCCCCATCCACGCGGTGGTCAACACGCAGCTGCTGGCGGACGCGGCGAAGCGCGTGTCCCTCGTCGCTGAGCGCAACACCCCGATCCGGCTGACCTTCACCGACGGGCAGGTCGTGCTCGACGCCGGCCAGGGCGACGACGCGCAGGCGTCCGAGGCGCTCGAGGCGACGCTGGTCGGCGAGGACATCGCCGTCGCGTTCAACCCGCAGTTCCTGCTGGACGGGCTCGGGGCGCTCACGACGTCCTTCGTGCGGCTGTCCTTCACGCACCCGAACAAGCCGGTGGAGTTCACCGGCCAGGAGTCGCTGGAGGCCGAGGACCTCAAGGAGTACCGCTACCTCCTGGTCCCCATCCGCTTCGCCTCCTGACGACGCCCGTCGGCCGGGCGGGTCCACGACGGCACCACCCCGCCGGGGTGTGTGACGGGCGAGACGGCCGCCCGGCTCGTCATCGGCCACGGCCCGGCAGGACAATGGCGGACGACAGGCCGGTGCGCCTCGGGCACCCCGGCGGTTCGGGCGAGGAGAGGTGGAGCGATGCGGATCGGCCTGGTGGGTCTGGGCAGGATGGGCGCGAACATGCGCGACCGGATGCGGCGCGCGGGGATCGACGTCACGGGCTACGACCGCAACCCGGAGGTCTCCGACGTCGCGTCGACGGCCGACCTGGTCGCGGCGCTCCCCGCAGGCGAGCGCATCGTGTGGGTCATGGTGCCGGCCGGCGACATCACCCACGCCGTCATCGCCGAGCTCGGCGAGCTGCTGACCGCGGGCGACCTGGTCGTCGACGGCGGCAACTCGTACTTCGGCGACGACCGGGGCCACGCCGAGCAGCTGGGCGCGAAGGGCATCGGCTTCCTCGACGTCGGCGTCTCCGGCGGCGTCTGGGGTCTGGCGAACGGGTACGGCCTGATGGTCGGTGGCGACGCGGCGCACGTCGAGCGGGCGATGCCGCTCTTCGACGCGCTGCGCCCCGAGGGTCCGCGCGAGGAGGGCTTCGTGCACTCCGGGGCGGTCGGCGCCGGGCACTACGCGAAGATGGTGCACAACGGCATCGAGTACGGCCTGATGCAGGCCTACGCCGAGGGCTACGAGCTCATGGCCGCGAAGGACGTCGTCACCGATGTCGCCGGCACGATGAAGGCCTGGCAGCGCGGCACCGTCGTGCGGTCCTGGCTGCTGGAGCTGCTGGTCAAGGCGCTCGAGGAGGACCAGGACTTCGAGGCGATCGACGACTGGGTGGCCGACTCGGGCGAGGGCCGGTGGACCGTGGACGAGGCGATCGAGGCGGCCGTCCCGCTGCCCGTGATCACCGCGGCGCTGTTCGCCCGCTTCCAGTCCCGGCAGGAGGAGTCGCCCGCGATGAAGGCGGTGGCCGCGCTGCGTCAGCAGTTCGGCGGGCACGCCGTCCGCGCCGCGGGTGCGCCGATCGCCCCCGCCACCCCCTCCGGCACCGGCTCGGCGGGCTGACGTCTCCCGATGTACGTCTCGCACCTGTCCCTGACGGACTTCCGGTCGTACCGCCAGGTCGACCTGACCTTCGAGCCCGGGATCACCGCGCTCGTCGGGCCGAACGGGCAGGGCAAGACGAACCTCGTCGAGGCGGTCGGCTACGTGTCGACCTTCCGCTCGCACCGGGTGCCGACCGACGCCCCGCTGGTCCGGGCGGGTGCGGCGGCGGCCGTGGTGCGGTCGAGGGTGGTGCGCGCGCAGGACGACGGGTCCGAGCGCGCGCTGGTGTTCGACATCCAGCTCGGCTCGGGGCGGACGAACCGCGTGAAGCTCAACGGCGCCCCGGCACGGACCCGCGACGTGGTCGGCGCGCTCCGGTCGGTCCTGTTCGCGCCCGAGGACCTGTCGCTGGTCAAGGGCGACCCGGACGGCCGCCGCCGGTTCGTCGACGACCTCGCCGTGCAGGTCACGCCGCGGTTGTCGGGCGTGTTCGCCGAGTACGACCGGGTGGTGAAGCAGCGGACCGCGCTACTCAAGTCCGCCGCCGGGTTCCGGGGATCCCGGTCGACCCTGAACCTGGGCACGCTCGACGTGTGGGACGCGAAGCTCGCCGAGCTCGGTGCGCGCGTGATCGTCGCGCGCCAGTCGGTGGTCTCGGCGCTCGGGCCGTACGTCGCGGACGCGTACGAGCGGGTGAGCGACGGGCAGGGCGCGGCCCGCGCCGGCTACCGGTCGTCGCTGGACGCGGTGCTGGACCCGCACGATCCCGATCCCGACCCCGACGCCGGGGTGCAGCCCGGTGCCGACGCCGCGACGCCCGCGCAGGTGGTCGAGGGACAGCTGCTCGAGGCGCTGTCGCGGGTGCGTCCCAAGGAGCTGGAGCGCGGCGTCTGCCTGGTCGGCCCGCACCGCGACGACCTGGTCCTCACGCTCGGCGACCTGCCGGCGAAGGGCTACGCCAGCCACGGCGAGTCCTGGTCCTTCGCGCTCGCGCTCCGGCTCGCGTCGTACGAGCTGCTGACGCACGGCCCGCAGCCGGGCTCCACGGAGGACGCGGCGCAGCTCTGGGTCGCGGACTACGGCCCGGACGGGGAACCGGTGCTGATGCTCGACGACGTGTTCGCCGAGCTGGACGCGAAGCGGCGCGCCCGTCTGGCCGACATGGTGTCCGGCGCGCGGCAGGTGTTCGTCACCGCGGCCGTGCCCGGGGACGTCCCGGAGCAGCTCGCCGGCGAGCGCTACGACGTGCTGGCGTCGGAGGTCGCCCGTGCCGACTGAAGAGCCCACCCCCGGCCCCGGGCAGCAGGGCGAGGCGGTCCCGGCCGCCGACCCGGCCGTGCCCGTCGCCGAGCAGCTCGAGATCACCCCGGCCGCCCAGATGGCCCGGATGTCCCTGGCCCGGTTCCGCTCGGTCGCACGGTCGAAGGGCTACCGCCCGGGTCAGCAGGCCCGGGGGCGCTCGCCCCTGTCACCTCCGGAGCGCGGCGGCCCGGGCGTGCACCCGCGTGATCCGCAGACGGTCTCGTCGACGATGGCCTCGCTGTTCCGGGACCGCGGCTGGGTGCAGGAGGTGTCGGTCGGCGGGGTGGTCGGGCGCTGGCGGGACGTCGTGGGCGACCAGATCGCGGACCACTGCACGCCGGAGACCTTCGCGGAGGGCGTGCTGGTGGTGCGCACGGACTCCTCCGCCTGGGCGCAGCAGCTCAAGATGCTCGCGCCGCAGCTGGTCCGGCGGATGGCCGAGGACATCGGCGACGGCGTCGTGCGGGAGGTCCGGGTGCTCGGTCCGGCCGGACCGGGGTTCGGCCGGGGCAGGCGTGCGGTGCAGGGACGAGGACCGCGCGACACCTGGGGCTGACCGCGCGGGTGGACGGGCCGTGGGAGCGGTTCCCGGGGAGCGCGGTTCGCCGGGGGTTCCCGCGCGGGGGCGGGTACACTGTGAATCGACATGTCTGGCGCGTCTGCGCCGGTCCAGGACGCACGATCTCCGTCGTCGTGGAGTGATCCGCCCTCCTCCCGGGA
>DAMBCY010000268.1:0-5683 GCA_032056255.1 Cellulomonas sp.
GTCGCCGACGGGGTCGCCTCGGTCGTGCAGCTGCCGCGGCCCCCGCGGGACACCCCAGTACCAGGGCCGGCTCCCGGCCCCCGACCGTCCCGGGACACGGGACCGGTCCGCCGACGAGAGGAAGGACGACCATGACCGGACGCATCATGCTCACCCCCGACGAGCTGCGCGCCTCCGCGCAGAAGTACGCCGAGGGGTCGCAGCGCATCGAGGAGATCCTCGGCAACCTGACGACGGAGCAGGCCGTGATCGGCGAGAGCTGGGAGGGCGACGCCTTCGACTCGTTCGACGACCAGTTCGCCGAGCTCTCGCCGAGGATCCGGCAGTTCGCGGAGCTGCTCCAGGACGTCCACGACCAGCTGGACAGGGTCGCGGAGATCGTCGAGCGGACCGACGCGGACATCGCGTCGCAGATCCGCGGGTGACCGGGCGGCCGGGGGCGTGGCGCACCGGGATCGCCTCGCCGGGCTGCGCGCACCTCATCGCCGCGCACCCGCACGTCACGGCGCTGCCCGACGGCTACCGGAAGGCGTGGGGGAGCGCGGCCCCGGTGCTCGCGTTCGCGTTCCACGGATCCGGCCCCGGCAGGTCCGACCGGGTCGGGGCCGCGGTGACGTCCGTCCACCGGGTGCCCCCGGACCGTCCCGCGCGGTCGGCCGAGGAGCGGCGGGAGCTCGTCGAGCAGCACGGCCTCCCGGTCGAGCCGTTCGTCGACGGAGAGGCGCGATGAGGCTCCCGGCGACCACCCACGACGACCTGATGGACCTCGCGACCAGGTGGAGCTACAGCGACCGGCTCGCGGTCGGCGACTCGCCGGTGGTCAACGGGACCGGGTTCACGGTGACGGACGTCACGAGCGACCCGGTGACCGGACTCGACGCCCGCACCTTCACGAACACGGTCACCCGCGAGGTCGTCATCGGGTTCCAGGGGACGGCGGGCGGCGCGGACGTCACCGCGGACGCGCTGCTCCTGACGTCGCTGACGCCCTCGCAGTTCGCCGCCGCCGAACGGTACGTGCGGGAGATGTCGGCCCTGCACGGTCCCGTGACGTCGGTGTGCGGCAACTCGCTCGGCGGCGGGCTGGCCGCGTACGTGGCGGCGCGCGACCCGCGGATCACGGCGGTGACGGTGAACCCGGCACCGGTGCCGAGGGCCTACGCGGGCGTCGACGCGCCGAACGTGCACAACTACGTGTCGTCGACCGACGTCCTGAGCCGGCTGCTCAGGGCGGGCGGACTCGAGGACGGCGTGATCGGCAGCACGACGAGGTACCCCGGGACGAGCTTCTCCCCGGGGCACGTCGGGGCGAACCACGTCGGGTCCGACCGCGACGACGGTGTCTACGACGCGTCGATGGCCGTCCCGTTCTCCGTCTTCCACCCCGACGTCGTCCTGGGCGGGGTCGGGTCCGGGACCAGGATCGACGTCGACGCGGCCGCGCTCCTGCGGCTGAGCCGCGGCCTGGAGCTCCAGCGGGCCGACCTGCGCGCCGTGGTCGCGACGGAGATCGGCGGGCTCCGGGGGAGGCTGGAGCGGCACGCGCGCACGCTGCCCGCCCGGCAGGAGGTGGCGCGCGCGGAGTACGTCGACCAGCGGGAGCACGACTACCGGCGGGCGAGCGCGCTGATCGGGCAGCTCCTGGACGCGTTCGACTCGACCCTGCGGTCACCGCTCGTCGCGCTGCCGCCGGTGCCGGCTCCGGTGGTGATCGCCTGGGCGCCGTTGCGCGACCAGGTCGAGGACGCGATCGCCGGCCTCGGCGCGGCTCTGGACACCCTGGCGGGCGTCGCCATCCGGGACGTCGCGGCGGGTGTCTGGGACGCCTGCCACGGGCCGGTGCTCGCCGAGTCCGAGTCGATCGCGCGCCGGCTGGCCGTCCTGTGCGGCACCGTCCGCGCGGACCTGGCGCTGGTCGACGCCAAGTGGGCCGTGCTGTGCTCCGGCGCGGCCCACGTCGCCGACGAGGTCTCCCGGGTGGACGACGTGATCGCGGCCGCGATCCGGTCGGGGCGGTGCCCGCCCGACGTCGTCCCGGCCCGGGTGGAACCCTGCCCCGCGGCGTTCGTGCAGCCGCTCCGGGGCGACGTCGCGCTGCAGCTCCGCCAGGCCGTCGTCGAGATCCGCCAGACGGTCGTCGGCGAGCTGGTCGTCCAGCTCGCCACCCGGCTGTCCGCGGTCGTCCAGCCGCTCGGGATGACGTGCCGGGCGGTCGACCTCGCGCTGGAGACCGCGGTGGCCGCGCTGAGCAGCGCGGTCGCCGTGGTGCGGGCCGCGACGTGGTCGTGGCAGCACACGCCGGCCGGCCTGGTCGCCGAGGTCGCCGGCCTCGGGGACGACCTGCGCGGGTTCTCGCGCGCGCTGGAGCACGTGCGCACGCGGCTCGTCCAGCGCCTGGACCTCGTGCAGGACCTGACCCGCAGTCTGCGGAGCGCGCTCGACGCGCTCCCCGACGCCGTCGAGGCGATGCGCCCCTACCTGGACGAGTGCTTCTTCGCGGACGCGACCATCGACGACGCCTACGACGCGCTCGGGAAGGTGCGCAACCTCGCCGGCCGGTCGGTCGCGACCTTCGGCGAGGTCGACTTCCAGCTCGGGGACCACCGGGCGCGGGCGATCGACGCGCTCGCCGACCGCGCGCGCGATCTCCGGCGCGACCTCGCCACGACGGAGACGAGCCTCACCCGGATGATCGCGTGACCGGGAGCGCGCGTCGCGGGTCGCGCTCGTGCGCTCACGCCCCGCCGAGGTCCGCCGCCGCCGACGCGACGACGGCCAGCGTGGCCTCGGCGAGGGCGAGCCGGCTCGCGACGTCGCCCGGCCGCGGCGGCGGTGCGACCTTGACGCCCAGCAGCGTCGCGCGCGCACCCGGCGTCGCGCGGGCGGTGGCGCCCGTGCCGATCCCCGCGGCGACCAGCGACTCCCGGATCTCCCCGACCCCGAGCAGCGACGAGCCCGCGTCCGCCAGCGCGGGGTCGTCGCCCCGGGGCGGCAGGTGGGCGTCCGTCCAGGCCGGCCCCCAGGGGCCGTCCGTGCCCGCGGCGCCCGAGAGCACGAACGTCGCGAGCAGCCCGGAGGCCGCGGCGTCGCGCAGGTGCTCGACGGGGGTCGCGGCCGACCGTCCCTCGATGGCCGACCGGCCCCAGTTGATCCCGATGCCCGGCGCGTCGGCGTCCGCGCCGCCGCCGAGTGCCCGGACCGCCTCGATCTCGGCCGCCAGCGACAGGAAGCCCTTCTGCGGTTCCTGGCCCGGCACGAGCGCGTCGCAGTGCTCGAGCACGAGGCGCGCCCCCGCGCGCTCCCAGGTCTGCACCTCGGCGAGCGAGCGGAGCAGGGCGTCGGCGGATCCGCCGTCGGGCCCGGGCGCGGACTGCAGCTCGATGCCGAGCACGCGCGGCCGCCCGGACCGGTCGGCCAGGGCAGCGGCCAGGTCGCACGCACGCCGCACGTCCAGCAGGGCGCGCCGGCGGCCCGCGTCGTCCGTCGACGCGAGCCCGTACGCGCGATCGAGGGTGCGCCGGTGCACGACGGTCGGGACGCAGGTGAGGAGCAGGTCGTGCGCGGCGGCGACGTTCTGCAGGAGCCACGCCGGGTCGGCGAGCCGGCCGTCGTCCGGGGGCAGCGGGGTCTCGAGGCCGGAGATGTCGAGCCCGGCGACGCCCTCGTAGAACGCGCGCTCGGCGGCGGGGTCGGCCGGGGCCAGCGGGTAGGCCGCGAGCAGCGGGCGGGTCATGGGGGCCTCCTGGGCTCTCCGGGCGGGGTGCCGGCCGCTTGACGCCCGGCCGTCGGCTCCGTAAGTTCCGTCATGCGGAACTCAGTTCCGTGACACGAGCATGACATCGATACCAGGCTCCCGGCAAGGACGCGCACCGCCGGGTGCGACCGCACCGGACACCCGATCGCATCCACCCGATGCCCGACCAGCCGAGGACGCATGGTTCCCCGCACCGAGAGCGCCGCCGCGCGCGTCGTCGCCGTCCCGGCCCCGCCCGTCGTGGCGGCGGCGTCCGCGGGGACCCGCGCGGTGCCTATCCTCGGGGGGACGTCACAGGCCGGGCACCCGCCGCTCGCCAGGGCTGTGCGACCACCGACCTGCGCTGGTCCCCGGCGAGCAGCGCACGACCGAGAGGCCGACCATGCGCGCGACCAGCCCCGTCCCGACCGAGGGGCCGGTGCCGGGCACCGGGCCGGGCGACCCGGGTGCGCTGTCCGCCGGCGGCAAGACGCTGATCGTCCTGGAGGCGGCGCTGACGCACGCGCGGTTCTCCGAGGTGGTCGGCGCGACCGGCCTGCCGAAGGCGACGGTGCACCGGATCGTCGCCACGCTGGCCGAGCACGGCTACGTCACGGTGGACAGCCGCGGGGAGTACCTGCCGGGGCCGCGGATCCTCTCGCTCGCCGGTCAGGCGCTGCGCCGGATCGACATCTCGCGCATCGTCCAGCCCTACGTCGACGCGCTGGTCGCCCGGGTGCACTGCACGGTGCACGTGGGTGCCCGCAACGGCGACGAGGTCGTCTACCTGGTGCGGACGGACTCGGACAAGCCGTACCGGATGCCGTCCCGCGTCGGGGACTCGGTGTCGATGCACTCCACGGGCATCGGCAAGGCGATCCTCGCGCAGGGCGACGACGACGCGGCGCTCCGGTACGCCGCCCGCACCGGCCTGCCGCGCCGCACGGACACCACGATCACGACGCAGCGCGGCCTGCTCCGAGAGCTCGCGGACATCCGGGCCCGGGGCTACGCGCTCGACCGCGAGGAGAACGTCCCGGGAGTCGCGTGCATCGCGGTCCCGCTGCTCGACCACACCGGGCAGGCCACCTACGGCATGTCCGTCTCCACCCTGTCCCTGGAGCACTCCGAGGACCAGATCGTCGCCATGCACGGCGACCTGCAGGACGCCGCGCGCGCCGTCTCGGCCGCGCTGGGACATCGCAGCACGACCTGACCGCGCGCCCGTGCGGTCGCCGGAGGGAACCTTCATGACCGACCGCACAGCCGCCGCCCCGACCCGGGTGGTGGTCACCGAGTGCGACCACGACGCGTTCGCCGAGGAGCAGGCCGCCGCGGCCGCCGTCGGCGCGACGTTCGTGGTCGCGCAGACCCGGACGCCCGACGAGCTCGTCGCCGCGTGCGCCGGCGCCGACGCGATCCTCGTCCAGTACGCCGCCATCACGGCCGAGGTGCTCGACGCGCTGCCGACGCTGCGCGCGATCGGCCGGTACGGCGTGGGCGTCGACTCCGTCGACGTCGCGGCCGCGACCGCGCGGGGCGTCGCCGTCTGCAACGTGCCCGACTACGGCACCGAGGCGGTGTCCGACCACGCCGTCGCGCTGGCGCTGACCACCGCGCGGGCGATCCCGCGCCTGGACCGCGGGCTGCGCGCCGGGCGGTTCGAGCTCCCCGCCGTCCGGCCGCTGCACCAGGTCCGGGGCCGGGTGTTCGGCGTCGTCGGGCTGGGCCTGATCGGCACCGAGACCGCGCGCAAGGCCGCCGGGCTCGGGTACGAGGTGATCGGCCACGACGTGCGCGCCACCCCCGGCGGGACCTACCACGGGGTCCGCGCGGTGACGCTGGACGAGGTGCTGGAGCGCTCGCAGGTGCTCAGCCTGCACGTGCCGCTGGACGAGGTCACGCACCACCTCCTGGACGAGGCCGCGTTCGCCCGGATGCGGGACGACG
>DAMBCY010000269.1:0-5670 GCA_032056255.1 Cellulomonas sp.
TTCTCGACGATGAACAACGGCTTGCGCCAGCGGTCCCAGAACTGGTTCATGACGATGCGCAGGCCGACCGGGTCGATCTGCCAGCCCCACTCGCTCGCCGGCAGGGTGGGGTTCGGGACGCCGCCCATGATGTTGCCCGCGCCGGGGACGCGGCGGGCCGGGTCGCCGGTCTCGCAGAGGCTCATGTAGTAGGAGAACGACACGAAGTCGACCGTGTGCCGCAGGAGCTCGCGGTCCTCGGCGGTGATCTCCAGCTCGACGCCGATCTCGCGCAGGCGCCGCAGCAGGAAGCCCGGGTACTCGCCGCGGCAGTGGATGTCGCCGAACGCGAGGTTCGCGTGGTCGGCCTGCATGACGGCGAGCGCGTCGGCCGGGTCCGGCGTCAGCGGGTAGGTCGGCATCGCGATGAGCATGCAGCCGATCTGCGCGGCCGGGGCGACCTCGCGGGCGATCTTCGTGGCCAGGGACGACGCGACGAGCTCGTGGTGGATCGCCTGGTACAGGTCGGTCGGGGAGAGCTGGTCCTTCGGGGTGACGATGCCGCCGGACAGGAACGGCGCGTGCAGGACCGAGTTGATCTCGTTGAACGTCAGCCAGTACCGCACGCGGGAGCCGTACCGCTCGAACAGGGCCCGGGCGTAGCGGGCGTAGTGGTCGATCATCGCGCGGGACACCCAGCCGTCGTGCGTGCGGGCCAGCGCCAGCGGGGTCTCGTAGTGGCTGATCGTCACGAGGGGCTCGATGCCGTGCTTCTCGAGCTCGTCCAGGACGCGGTCGTAGAACGCCAGGCCCTCCTCGTTGGGCTCGGCCTCGTCCCCCTCCGGGAAGATGCGCGACCACGCGATGGAGAACCGGTAGACCGTGAAGCCCATCTCGGCGAACAGCGCGATGTCCTCGGCGTACCGGTGGTAGAAGTCGATCGCCTCGAGTTTGAGGTTGTCCGGGGTCGGCCCCTCGGTCGGCGGGGCCATGAGGCCCTGCGGCATGACGTCCTGGATGGACAGGCCCTTGCCGCCCTGGTCGTAGGCGCCCTCGACCTGGTTGGCGGCGGTGGCGCCGCCCCAGAGGAATCCGGGCGGGAACGGGGTGCGGGTCACGATGACGCCTCTCTGCGTGCGGGTGGGTGGTGCGGCCGGCCGGCCGGCCGCGTCGGGCGGCCGCGTCGGGCGGCCGGGTCAGGCGGCCGGGTCAGGCGGTCGGGTCAGGCGGTCGGGTCAGGCGGTCGCGTCGAGGTCCGTCGCGAGGACGCCGGCCAGGTGGTCGAGCACCGCGTCGGCGCGCTCCCCCTCGGCGGCGATCTCGACCGGCTCGCCGCGCTGGAGCGCGAGACCCATGACGAGCAGCAGGCTCGCGGCGTCGACGGGCGCGCCGCCGGGGCGGGCGACCGTGACGGGCACCTGGGCGGCGGCGACCTCCCGGGCGAACACGCCGGCGGGGCGGGCGTGCAGCCCTCCGGCGGTGGCGATGGTGACGAGACGGTGCGGCACGGTCGGACTCCCCATTGCAGTCGAGTGCCCGGTCCGGGCAACAAAAAAAGACCCGCGGGCACCCGTCCCGGAGAATCCGGACGCGGTGCGCAGCAGGTCTTGCCTGATCGAATCAGTCACAATCCTTGGACGACGCCACATTCCTACCCCCCGGTCGGCGACGACGTCAAGGCGGCAGGCCAGGAGACCCGACGACGCCCCGCGCGCCCCGTGGCCGGCGACCCCGACGACCCCGCGACGGCGGCCCGCACGCGCGCGGGCGCGGCCGCCCGGGTACGCCGGGGACGCTCACCGAGCTCGGCACGGCACGGTCTCGACAGCCGGACGCGCGGCGCCCTAGGTTCGCCGCCAACCGCCGTACATCGGCGGTCCGCGCAGGTCTGGGATTGTTACTGGGCTTCAGGCAGAACCCGAGCCGGTGGAGGACGTGGCTGCAACGCCACGCACCCCGCCGCTCGGGTTCTTTGCTGCCCTCAGAACCCTTCTCGGCGGGCGCGGGCCCGCATTCGAATCGTGGCAACCGCCAACAAGTACCAGACGATCGCCGACGACGTCCTGCGCGGCGTCGGCGGCGCGGACAACGTCGAGTCGGTCACGCACTGCGCGACCCGGCTGCGCTTCCAGCTCAAGGACCGCGACAGGGCCGACAGGGCCGCCGTCGAGGCCACCCACGGCGTCATCACCGAGGTAGAGGCCGGGGGGGCAGTTCCAGGTGGTCATCGGCAACACGGTCGCGAACGTCTACGAGGCGCTGGGCGAGCACGGCCTGTCCACCGACGGCGCCGTGTCCGGCGGGTTCCTGGCCACGGCGATCAACCTCATCACCAGCATCTTCACCCCGTTCCTGTGGGTGCTCGCGGGGACCGGCCTGCTCAAGGCGCTGCTCGCGGTGGTCGTGAAGATCTCCCCGGCCTGGGCCGCGACCCCGTCCTACGCGATCCTGTTCTCCGCCGCCGACGCGGTGTTCCAGTTCCTGCCGATCCTGCTCGCCATCACGTCGGCGAAGCGCTTCAAGGCGAACGTCTACGTGTCGGTGGCCATCGCCGGCGCGCTGCTCTACTCGGCGACGATCGCCGTCATCCCCGGGGCCGACGGCGTCTCGCTCACGCTGAACGGGTTCGCGTCGGCGGGCGGCGAGCTGGACTTCTTCGGCATCCCCGTGGTGATGATCAGCTACCTGTCCGCGGTGATCCCGACCATCCTGGCGGTATACGCCCAGTCGCACCTCGAGCGGGTGCTGAACCGCTTCTTCCCCGAGGCGCTGCGCAACTTCCTCACCCCGCTGTTCACGGTCGCGCTCATCGTCCCGCTGACGTTCCTGGTCATCGGTCCGGTCTCCGACCTGGTCGGCACCGGCGTGTCCGACGGGGTGAACGGGGTGTGGAACCTGAGCCCGGTCGTCGGCGGCGCGATCATGGGGGCGGCCTGGCAGGTCTTCGTGATCTTCGGCGTCCACCGGGGCTTCGTGCCCGTCATGCTGCAGGACATCACCGAGCAGGGCTACTCGCTGCTCAGCGGCCCGCTGTTCGCCGCCGTGCTCGCCCAGTCCGGTGCCGCGGCGGCCGTGTTCCTCAAGACCCGCAACCGCGACCTCAAGGCCGTCGCCGGCCCCGCGACCATCTCCGCGTTCCTCGCCGGCATCACCGAGCCCGCGATCTACGGCGTCACCCTGCGGCTCAAGAAGCCGTTCGTCTACGCCTGCCTCGGCGGCGCGGTCGGCGGCGCCATCGCCGCGGCCGGTGGCTCCGCGGGCGAGGGCTTCGTCCTGCCGGGCGCGATCACGCTGACCTCCACGCTCAACGTCGGCAGCTTCACGCTCCAGCTCGTCGGCACCGGCGTGGCCGTCCTCATCGCGTTCGTGCTCACCATGACGCTCGGCTTCACCGACATCCCGAACCCGGAGCCCGGGGCCGGGGCCGCACCAGAGCCGGCGGGAGCCGCCGCCGGGTCGTCGCCGGCCGCGCCGGGCACGGGCGGCGGCACCGCGACGCTCACCCGCACCCGGGTGCTCGACGTCCTGGCACCCGTCACCGGCACGGCCGTCGCGCTGGACTCGGTCGCCGACGCGGTGTTCTCCTCCGGGGCGCTGGGCCGGGGCGCGGCCGTCGTGCCGTCGTCCGGCCGGGTCGTCGCGCCCGTCGCCGGCGAGGTCGTCTCCGTCCTGCCGCACGCCTACGGCCTGCGCACCGACGAGGGCGTCGAGGTCCTGGTGCACGTCGGGCTCGACACGGTCCAGATGCAGGGCGGCGGCTTCGAGCCCGCCGTCACCCCCGGCGCCCGGGTCCGCGGCGGGGACCTGCTCGCCCGGGTCGACCTGGACGCCGTCCGGGCCGCGGGGTTCGACACCACCACCGTGGTCGTCGTCACCAGCACCGAGGCGCAGGAGGCCGTGGTCGCGGGCACCCTCGGCGCGGTCGAGGCCGGGGACCCGCTGCTCCAGGTCGTCGCATGACGCCGGGGCGGCACAGCACGACCTGATACGAACGGGGCCCGGCGGCGGGCGACCGCCGGACCCGAGCACACCGGACGCCGGTGCCCCCGGGACCCACCCCCGGGGTACCGGCGCATCCGGGCGACGACGCCCGGACCAACCCAGGAGCAACGCGGTGCGGGTGACCAAGGTCTTCAACAACAACGTCCTCCTCGCCGCCGACGGCCAGGGCCAGGAGGTCGTGCTCATGGGCAAGGGCCTGGGCTTCCAGGCCCGGACCGGCGACCCCGTCCGCGCCGACGACGTCGAACGCACCTTCGTCGCCGGCGGCACCACCACCCCCGAGCGGATCGTGGCGTTCGTCGAGGAGATCCCCGCCGAGGACATCGACCTCACCCAGGCGATCGTCGACGCCGCCCGCGAGCAGCTCGGCCCGCACGTGACGGCCCACCTGGTCATCCCGCTGGCCGACCACATCTCGTTCGCGCTGCGCCGCGCCCGCGAGGACGTCGCGATCAGCGACCCCCTGCAGTGGGAGGTGCAGCACCTCTACCCGCGCGAGGTCGCGTTCGCCCGGCACGCGCTCGGCATCGTCCACGAGCGCACCGGCGTCGAGCTGCCGGCCCTCGAGGCGGTGCCGCTGGCCCTGCACCTCGTCAACGCCCAGTGCGGCGCCGGGGAGCTCAGCCGCACCGTCGAGATGACCGAGGTGTTCGCGGCGGTGCTCGGCATCGTGCGGGAGGAGCACGGCGCGGTCCTCGACGAGGAGCCGCTCGACGTGGCCCGGTTCATCACGCACCTGCGCTACCTGTTCGTCCGGCAGCAGCGCGGGGTGCCGCTGCCCGACATGCAGGGGCTGCTGCGCGACGCCGTGCGGGAGCAGCACCCCGAGGCGTTCGGGTCGGCCGAGTCGATCGGCCGGCTGCTCGAGGACCGGTACGACTGGACGATCACCGGCGACGAGGTGCTGTACCTCGCGCTGCACGTGGCGCGCCTCACGGGAGCGGTGGCGTGACCGGGTCGGGCAGCATGGGGTCGGGCAGCGCCGGGGCGGGCAGCGCCGGGGCGGGCGGCACGGTGGCGGCCGGCACGGGCGGGGTGCTGGACGACGGCGCGCTGGCCGCCCTGCTGCTGCCGCTGGTCGGCGGCCCGGCGAACGTCGCGGGCGTCGAGGCGTGCGCGTCCCGGCTGCGCTTCGTCCTGCACGACCCGGGCCTGCGCGACGAGCCCGCGATCCGCGCGGTCCCCGGTGTCGCGATGGTGGTGACGCTGTCCGGCCAGCTCCAGGTGGTCCTGGGTGCCCGCGCGATCCCGGTCCGCCGCGCGGTCCTGTCCCTGCTCGCCTGACCCGCGCCCGACCAGACCACCCGACCGCCCGACCACCCGACCACCCACCCGACCGCCCGACCTTGCAGTAGATGGGCGTTTCGCGCGCGTGAAACCCCCATCTACTGCAAGGTCGTCGGATCATGGCCGCGGTCGGCAGGGTCCGGCTCGGCAGGGTCCGGGCCGGGCGGGTCCGGGCCGGGCGGGTCCGGGCCGGGCGGGTCCGGGCCGGGCGGGTCCGGACAGGTCAGGCCGGGCGGGCGCCGCGGCGGTTCGGGGGCTCGACCGGGGCCGCGTCCACGAACGTGCGGGCGCGGACGTGGTCGTCCTCGTCCGCGAGCCAGACGAGCAGCCGCGCGGACCCGACCGCCCGGCCGAGCGCGTCCGCCGGGGCGGGCACGGTCAGCCGGACCGCGGCGCTGAGCG
>DAMBCY010000270.1:0-5665 GCA_032056255.1 Cellulomonas sp.
CGGTCGTCTACGAGGCGCACGTCCGCGGCCTGACCCTGCGGCACCCCGGCCTGCCGCCGCACCTGCGGGGCACCTACGCCGCGCTGGGGCACCCCGTGGTCGTCGAGCACCTGCGGACGCTCGGGGTGACGGCGGTGGAGCTGCTGCCCGTGCACGCGTCCTCCTCCGAGCCGCACCTCGTCGCGAAGGGCCTGGCGAACTACTGGGGCTACAGCACGCTCGGCTTCTTCGCCCCGCACGCGCCCTACGCCACGGCCGCCGCGCGGGCAGCCGGTCCCGCCGCGGTGCTGGAGGAGGTGCGTACCGCGGTGCACGCGCTGCACGAGGCGGGCATCGAGGTGCTGCTCGACGTCGTCTACAACCACACGTGCGAGGGCGGGCTCACGGGCCAGCACCTGTCGTGGCGCGGCCTGGACTCCGCCGTCTACTACCTGCACGACGGCGGGCACCCCGCCGCGCTGGCGGACGTGACCGGGACCGGGAACACGCTGGACTTCCGGCGGCCCGAGGTCGTGCGGCTCGCCCTGGACTCGCTGCGGTACTGGGCGCAGGAGGTCGGCGTCGACGGCTTCCGGTTCGACCTGGCGGTCACCCTCGGGCGCGGGCACGCGGGCTTCGACCCGGACCACCCGTTCCTGGTCGCCGCGGCCACCGACCCCGCCCTGCACGGGCTCAAGCTGGTCGCCGAGCCGTGGGACGTCGGGCCGGGCGGCTGGCGGACCGGGCAGTTCCCGATGCCGTTCGGCGAGTGGAACGACAAGTTCCGCAACTCCGTGCGCTCGTTCTGGCTGGCCGACCCCGCGCGCGCCGCCCACGGGCTGCCCGAGCACCGCGTGCGGGACCTCGCCACCCGGCTGTCCGGCTCGGTCGACCTGTTCGGCCACTCCGACCCGCCGCTCGCCCGCGGCCCGCGCGCGTCGGTCAACTACGTCACGGCGCACGACGGGTTCACGCTCGCCGACCTGGTCGCGTACGAGCACAAGCACAACGAGGCCAACGGCGAGCAGAACCGGGACGGCTCCGACGACAACCGGTCCTGGAACCACGGCGTCGAGGGCCGGGTGGGGGCCGACTCCGTGGCCGCCGACATCGTGCCGCTGCGCCGCCGCTCGCTGCGCAACCTGCTCGCGACGCTGCTGCTGTCCGCCGGCACCCCGATGCTCACCGCCGGCGACGAGATCGGGCGCACGCAGCGGGGCAACAACAACGCGTACTGCCAGGACTCCGACCTCTCCTGGGTCTCCTGGGAGCTGGCGGACTGGCGGCGCGACCTGCTCGCGACGACCCGGCACCTCACGGCCCTGCGCCGGGCGCACCCCGCGCTGCGCAGCACCCGGTTCTTCACCGGCCGGGCGGCCGAGGGCGGTCTCGCCGACCTGACCTGGTTCGACCCGTCCGGCGCGGTGTTCACCCACGAGCGCTGGCACCAGGCGGACCTGCGGACGCTCCAGATGCTCCGGGTCGTGGACGGCGACGCGGTGCTGCTGGTCGTCAACGGGTCGCTGGACCCGGTGGACGTCGTCCTCCCCGCGCGCGTCGCCGAGCGCTGGGACCTGGCCTGGGACTCCACCTGGGAGCACCCCCACGAGGCGAGCACCGCGGCGGTCAACGGCGCCCTGCACCAGGACGCGGGCACCCGCGCGGTCCTGGAGCCCCTCACGCTCCGCGTCTACACCACCCTTCCAGCGCCGAGACAGGTCCTCCCTGCCGAGACAGGGCGTCCCGGGCCTGTCTGAGACCGGGAAGGCCCTGTCTCGGCGAACGCGGGGCGGGCGGGGCGGGGGCGGGGCGCGGGCGTGGGGCGGGCGCGACGGAGCCCCCCGGCCGGCAGCCGGGGGGCTCCGTGAGGGCGAGGGGTCAGCCCGCGTTCGTGACCAGGCCGACCTCGGCGACGGACGTCAGGCCGGCGTGCGCCGGCACCACGCGGACGCTGTAGCCGAACGGCCCGGACGCGTCGAGCACCACGTCGCCGGCGAACGCGTACCGCCCGGCCTCGTAGGTCTCCGCGAGCGCCAGCGCGTCGACCGCGAAGGAGTGCAGCTCGTCGGACTCGGACACCTTCCCGTGCACGACCTGCACCTCGACGTCCTGCGGCGACAGGTCCCCGAGGGTCACGTACGCCTTCACGCGCAGCGAGTCGCCCACCTGCGCGACCTCGCCCACACCGCCGGACTCGACGTGGTCGACGCGGACGTGCTGCCAGCCCGAGCGCACCCGGCCCTTCCAGGCCGCGAGCTCGCGCGCCCCGGTGAACGACCGCTCGCCGGCCAGGTCGCGTCCGGCGACCGTCGCGGGCACGTACAGCCGCTCGACGTAGTCGGCGACCATGCGGGTGGCCTGGACCAACGGGGCGAGAGTGGCCAGCGTGTGCCGGACCATCTCCAGCCAGCGCAGCGGGAGACCGCGCTCGTCCCGGTCGTAGAACCGCGGGGCGACCTGGTTCTCGATCAGGTCGTAGAGCGCGGTCGCCTCGAGGTCGTCGCGGCGGTCGGGGTCCTCGACGCCGTCGGCGGTCGGGATGGCCCAGCCGTTCTCACCGTCGAACCACTCGTCCCACCACCCGTCGAGGATCGACAGGTTGAGCCCGCCGTTCAGGGCGGCCTTCATGCCGGACGTGCCGCACGCCTCCAGCGGGCGCAGCGGGTTGTTCAGCCAGACGTCGCAGCCCGGGTACAGCGTCTGGGCCATCGCGATGTCGTAGTTCGGCAGGAACACGATGCGGTGCCGCACGTCCGCGTCGTCGGCGAACCGGACGAGCTGCTGGATCAGCCGCTTGCCCTGGTCGTCGGCGGGGTGCGACTTGCCGGCGATCACGAGCTGCACGGGCCGCTCCGGGTCGGTCAGCAGGGCGCGCAGCCGCGCCGGGTCGCGCAGCATCAGGGTGAGCCGCTTGTAGGTCGGCACGCGGCGGGCGAACCCGATGGTCAGCACGTCGGGCGACAGCACCTCGTCGACCCAGCCGAGCTCGGCGGGCGACGCGCCGCGGCGGGCCCAGGACGCGCGGACCCGGCGCCGGGCGTCCGCGACGAGCTGGGCGCGCAGCGTGCGCCGCATCCCCCACAGCTCCTCGTCGCGGATCGCGTCGGTGCGCAGCCAGCCCGCGCCGGAGGCGATCTCGTCGCCCGTGAGCCGCTCGGTCGCGAGGTCGGACAGCTGCCGGTCGACCCACGTCGGGGAGTGCACCCCGTTGGTCACCGAGGTGATCGGCACCTCGACGTCGTCGAACCCCGGCCACAGGCCGTTGAACATGCCGCGCGACACCTCGCCGTGCAGCAGCGAGACGCCGTTGGCGCGCCCACCGAGCCGCAGTCCCATGACGGCCATGTTGAACATGAGCGGGTCGCCGCCGGGGTAGTCCTCCGCGCCGAGCGCGAGCACCCGGTCGACCGGCACGCCCGGGCTGGCGTTGGAGCCGGCGAAGTACTGGTGCACCAGCGACGTCTCGAACCGGTCGATGCCGGCGGGCACGGGCGTGTGGGTGGTGAACACGGTCGCGGCGCGGACGGCCTCGAGCGCCTCGTCGAAGCCGAGGCCGGCACCGGACGTGAGCTCGCGGATCCGCTCCACGCCGAGGAACCCGGCGTGGCCCTCGTTGGTGTGGTAGACCTCCGGCTCGGGAGCACCCGTGAGGCGCGACCAGACGCGCAGGGCGCGCACGCCGCCCACCCCGAGCAGCAGCTCCTGCTGCAGCCGGTGCTCGCCCCCGCCGCCGTACAGGCGGTCGGTGACCCTGCGGGCGGCCTCGTCGTTCTCGGGGACGTCGGAGTCGAGCAGCAGCAGCGGGACGCGGCCGACGGTCGCGGTCCAGACGTGCGCGTGCAGCGTCCGGTCGCCCGGCAGGCTCACGGTGACGACGGCGGGGGTGCCGTCCTGCTCGCGGACCAGGGTCAGCGGCATGCCGTCGGGGTCGAGCACGGGGTAGGTCTCGACCTGCCAGCCGTCGCGGGTCAGGGACTGCTTGAAGTACCCCGCCCCGTACAGCAGGCCGACGCCGACGATCGGGACGCCCAGGTCGGACGCGCTCTTGAGGTGGTCGCCGGCCAGGATGCCGAGGCCGCCGGAGTACTGCGGCAGCACCGCGGTGATGCCGAACTCCGGGGAGAAGTAGCCGATCGCCGCCGGCAGCGACGGGTCGGCCGCCTGCTGGTGCTGGTACCAGCGCGGGGCCTCGAGGTACTCGTGCAGGTCGGCGGACGCGGCGCGCACGGCGGCGACCACGTCGGGGTCGGCGGCCAGCTCGGCGAGCCGCTCGGGGCGCAGCGCCCCCAGCAGCGCGACGGGGTCGCCCCCGACCTCGGCCCACAGGGCGGGGTCGATGCGGGCGAAGAGGTCGCGGGTCGGCGCGTGCCAGGACCAGCGCAGGTTGTGCGCCAGCTCGTCCAGGTCGGCGAGCTCGGCGGGCAGCGAGGTGCGGACGGTGAATCGGCGGATGGCTCTCACGCGCTCGAGCGTACGCAGACCCGGTGCCCCGAGAACAGCACCTCGGTCCTGCGACCTCCCCGCCACCTCGCCGCGGGCACGGGCGCGCGGGCCGTCCGGATGCCGCACCCGTACCGCAGTGGATAGGTTCTCAGTCGTGACGTCGACACCCCCGCGCCAGCCCACGCCGCGCCGCGACCGACCGCGACCGACCGCCACCGGGAGCGCGCCCGCGAGCACCGCGGCACCGGTCCCCGCGACCCACGCGACCCCCGCACCCGCCGTGACGGCGCCCGTGGCGCCCGCTCCGGCCACGCCTCGGGTCCCGCCCCGCCCGGCGGACGTCCCCGGGTACGCCCCCATCGGCCGCATCCCCGTCGTGGACGTCTCCCCCGTGGCCGAGGCGGGCCGCTGGCCGGCGAAGGCCGTGGTGGGCGAGGCGGTCCCGGTCCGCGCGACGGTGTTCCGCGAGGGGCACGACGCCTGCGCCGCGACCGCCGTGCTGGTCGGCCCGGACGGCCGGGACCGCGCCCGCGCGACGATGGTCGACATCGCCCCCGGCCTGGACCGGCACGAGGCCCGGCTGGTCCCGGACGAGCCCGGGACCTGGGGCTTCCGCGTCGAGGGCTGGTCCGACCCGTACGGCACCTGGGTGCACGACGCCCCCCTGAAGGTGGGCGCCGGCGTCGACGTCGAGCTGGTGCTGGAGGAGGGCGCCCGGCTGCTGGAGCGCGCGGCCGCCCGCACGACCGACGACGGCGGCGCCCCGATCGCCCCCGACGCGGCCACCGTGCTCGGCGACGCCGTGACCGCGCTGCGCGACACCGCCCGGCCGGCGCCGGTCCGGCTGGCCGCGGGTCTGACCGAGGAGGTGCGGGCGGTCCTGGCGGCGCACCCGCTGCGGGACCTGGTGAGCCCGTCCCCGACCTACCCGCTGGTCGTCGACCGGCCCCTGGCCCTGGCCGGGTCCTGGTACGAGATCTTCCCGCGCTCGATCGGCGCGACCTACGACGACGCCACCGGCACGTGGACCTCGGGGACCCTGCGCACCGCCGCGGAGGACCTGCCCCGGATCGCCGACCTCGGGTTCGACGTCGTGTACCTGACGCCGATCCACCCCATCGGGACGACGCACCGCAAGGGCCGCAACAACACCCTCGACGCCCGCCCCGGGGACCCCGGGTCGCCGTACGCGATCGGCTCCGCGGACGGCGGGCACGACGCGATCGAGCCGTCGCTCGGCACG
>DAMBCY010000271.1:0-5649 GCA_032056255.1 Cellulomonas sp.
CGCGACGGGCGGGACGGGACGGAAGGGCGATCGACATGGTGGCGCTCCGACGAGGACCGCGCGGCGGACCACGCGGACGCCCGGCGATCGGGCGCAGCACCAGCCTCCCGGGCAGGACCGCAGGTCAGAACGGGTCCAGCCCCCGTCTCCGGGGCGGACACCCCGCCACGGTCCCGGGGGTCGTCCCCCGGGTGCCGCGGCGTCGCCGGTGCCGGACCGCCGACGCGCGGGTGAGGCGCGCCGGGGTCAGCGCGGCGGGTCCCCCGCGGCGGACGGCGGCTCGGGCGCGCCCGGGTCCTGCGGCCCGTACGGGGCCCGCGGTGCGGACGGGGCCGGCGGCGCGGAGGGGTGCTCGTCGGTCGGCGAGGGGGCGTACGGCTGGGGCGCGGCCCCGTGCGGGTACGGCTGCGGGGGGTGCGGCTGCTGCCCGTGCCCCTGCGGCGGGTACGGCGCCGGCGGCTGCCGCGGCGCCGGGCCGCGCTGGAGCGCGCCGACCACCAGCCCGCCGGCGAGCAGCGCCGAGCCGAGGGTGACGAGCACGCCGCTGCCGACCGCGAGGAACCGGTAGAACCAGCCCAGGCCGTACCCGTATCCCCAGAGCAGCGACTGCGAGGCGAAGGTGCACAGGACGCCGACGAGCAGCGCGCCGACCCCGGTCCAGAACAGCTGCGCGGCGGTCGTCCTCGGCATGGTGCGGCTCCCGGTCGGGTCGGCGGTCCCCGGCGTCCGCCGCGGCTGCCCCCGACCGTAGCGCTCCCGCACGGCCCGCGGGCGTGTCCGGGGGGACGCCCGGCCGGCGCTACGCGTCGAGCCGCAGGTGGCGGAGCACCGCGAGCACCCGCCGGTGGTCACCGGCGTCGGGCGCGAGGCCGAGCTTGCCGAAGATCGCGGTGACGTGCTTCTCGACCGCGCCGTAGGACAGGACCATCGCCTCGGCGATCGCCCCGTTGGACCGACCCTGCGCCATGAGCTCCAGCACCTCGGTCTCGCGCGGGGTGAGGCGCGCGACGCCCGGGTCGACGCGGGCGGCACCCATGAGCTGGGTGACGACCTCGGGGTCGAGGACGGTGCGGCCGGCGGCGATGCGCTCGAGGGCGTCGAGGAAGTCGGAGACGTCGGCGACGCGGTCCTTGAGCAGGTACCCGACGCCGCGCGCGTCGCCGCCGAACAGCTGGGCGGCGTACCGGGTCTCGACGTACTGGGAGAACAGCAGCACACCGAGGGCGGGGTGCGCGGACCGCAGCGCGAGCGCGGCGCGCAGCCCCTCGTCGGTGAACCCGGGGGGCATCCGGACGTCGACCACGGCGATGTCGGGCAGCCCGTCCCCGGCCGCGAGCGCCGCGACCTCCCGGACGAGCGCGTCGCCGTCGCCGACGGCCGCGACCACCTCGTGCCCGCGCCGGGACAGCAGCGCGACCAGGCCGTCCCGCAGGATGACGGAGTCCTCGGCGATCACGACCCGCACGCGGCACCGTCCCGTCGAGCCGGGAGGGGTGCCGCGCAGGACGAGCCGGGGCGGGCGGACCGCGTCATCGGGCGACGCTCAGCGGCAGGTACACGGTGACCACCGTAGGGCCCCCGGCGGGGCTGTCGATGTCGATGGCGCCGTCCACGGCGGCGATGCGGTCGGCGAGACCGTTCAGCCCCGTGCCGCCGGACGCGCCCGGCAGCCCGAGCCGCGCGCCGCCGCGACCGTCGTCGCGCACCCGGACCCACAGGGTGCCGGCGACGACCTCGGCGCGGACGTACGCCCCGCTCGCGGCGGAGTGCCGCACGACGTTGGTCAGCAGCTCCGCGACCGCGAAGTAGGCGATGGTCTCGACCTCGGGCGCGGGCTTGCGGGACAGGTCGGCGTCGACGGTGACCGGCACCGGGCAGCGCGCCGCGAGCGTCTCCAGCGCGGTGGCGAGCCCGTCGTCCAGCGCCGGCGGGTGGATGCCGCGCGCGATCTCGCGCAGCTCGGCCAGGGTCTCCTTGAGCCCGCCGTGCGCGTCGTCGAGGAGCTCCAGCGCCCCGGCCCGGACGTCCGGGTCCGCGCCGTCGGTCGCGAGGCGGTCGCGGGCGTCGCCGATCTGCATCGCCACGGCGACGAGCCGGGCCTGGGTGCCGTCGTGCAGGTCGCGCTCGATGCGCCGCAGCCGGGCGTCGGCACCGGTGACGGCGGTGCCGCGGGCCTGCTCGAGGTGCTGCACCCGGCGGCTGGAGAGGGTGGGGCCGAGCAGGTTGGCGCCGAGCAGCCGGAACAGGTGCGCGAACCCGGTGGTCAGGCGGTGCCAGGCGAGGAAGAGCAGCGCGCCGAGCGCGACGAGGATCCACTGCCGCGGCGGGGTGTCGATGAAGAAGTCCGTCCCGAACGAGGCGCCGCGGTGCAGCGTGCCGTCGGACGCCTCCTGCTCCGGCAGCCAGCGGTACCAGGACCAGTGCGTCACGGAGCCGAGCGAGACGACGAGGAACACCACCGAGGTGACGAACGAGACGATCGACAGCGGGAACGCCAGCAGGTTGAACGCGAGCCCGCGCCACGAGGGGACGTCGCCGAGCAGGCTCGCGAGCCGCCGCCAGAAGCCGCGGACGTGACGGCGCGGCGGCGGGGGCGTGACCGTGGTGCCGAGCATGCCGCGCGCCATCCCGCGCTGCAGCCCGGCCCAGGCGCGCCCGCCCTGGACCACCCAGCCCGCCGGGAACAGCCCCACGACCGTCACCAGCAGCGACGGCGGCAGCACGACGGCGACGACGGTGTACGCGAACGCGAACGGCGCGAGCAGCAGCTGGAGGAACAGGTAGCCGAACTCGCGCCAGGTGCGGGTCATCACGCCCGGTCGCCAGGCCGCGCCGTGCGGGAGCTCGACGGTGACGGCGACGGGCGTGCCCGCCGTCGCGACGCCGGCCGGCGGGACGACCGGCGCCGGTGCGGGCGGCTCGACGGGGAACGACGGCGAGGTCTCCTCGGCGGCGGGGGCCGACGCCGGGCCGGGCTCCGCGTCCGCGGCGGGGGCGGTGGGGTGCGTGGCGGACATGTCGAGCTCTCCTCGGGCGACGGGCGCGGCGCCGGCACCCCCGGGTCGGGGCGCGCCGACGTCGGGCGGACGACCCCATCGTGCCGCGCCCGGGCGGCGCGCGGCAGCCGGACCCCCACCGGGTCGTGCGGGGGCTGTCCCCCGGATCGGGCCGCGACCCGGGCGCCGTCAGGTCACAAACGGGTAACAATCCAAGAACTGGTAAAGCCGCAGGTCAGCGGGGCCAGAGAGCCGACCCAGGCGCGCGACCGTCCCCCGGAACGGCCGCCGCGACCCGACGTCGGACGCCGACATGAGGCACGGTGGGTCACGACCAGATCGACGAACGGTCGGCACGGAACGCCCTGATCCTGGCCCTCGCAGCGCCCCTCGGTGGGGGTTGCCGCAGCGGGGGCCGCGGCGCGTCCGAGGCCGGGCGCAGCCCCCCTCGCGGGCGGGCTGCCCGGGCCCGCCGGCGACGACGTGCCCGGCCCGGTGCGCCCTCCGCGGGAGCCCGGCCCCTGCGTGCAGGGGTGGCCGCGCGTCATGACGTGACGAGGTGGAAGACGTGACAGGACTGCGCGCCGAAGGCGTGTACAAGGTGTTCGGCCGGCGGCCGGGCGAGGCGGTGAAGCGGCTCCGGGAGGGGGCCGGCCGCGAGGAGGTGCGCCCCTGGGGCACCGCGGCGGTGATCGACGCGAACCTCGAGATCGCCGGTGGCGAGACGTTCGTCGTCATGGGGCTGTCCGGCTCCGGCAAGTCGACCCTGATCCGGATGCTCAACGGGCTGTGGCGGCCCACGGCCGGCCGGGTCCTGCTCGGCGACGACGACCTCAGCACCGTCAGCGCCGCCCAGCTGCGCTCCATCCGGCAGCGCAAGGTCAGCATGGTGTTCCAGCACTTCGCGCTGCTGCCGCACCGCACCGTGCTCGACAACGCCGCGTACCCCCTGGCGCTGCAGGGCGTCGACAAGGCGGAACGCCGTCGCCGTGCCGCCGAGTCCCTCGAGCTCGTCGGGCTCGGGCAGTGGGGCGACTCGCTCCCCCACGAGCTGTCCGGCGGCATGCGCCAGCGTGTCGGCCTGGCCCGCGCGCTCGCCGCCGACACCGACGTGCTGCTGATGGACGAGGCGTTCTCCGCCCTCGACCCGCTGATCCGCCGCGAGATGCAGGACCAGCTGCTCGAGCTCCAGGCCTCGCTCGGCAAGACCATCGTGTTCATCACCCACGACCTCAACGAGGCGATGTACCTCGGCGACCGGATCGCGGTCATGCGCGACGGGCGGATCGTCCAGGTCGGCACCAGCGAGCAGATCCTGTCCGCCCCCGCCGACGACTACGTCGCGCAGTTCGTCGCCGACGTCGACCGCACCCGCGTCCTCACGGCGTCCTCCGTGATGCGCCGCCCGGCCGCCGTCGCGTTCGCCGGCGGCGGTCCGCGTCTGGCGCTGCGCACGATGCGCGACGCCCAGGTCGCCGCCGCCTACGTGGTCGACCGCGGCCGGGTGCTGCAGGGCATCCTGCGGGACGCCGACGCCGTCGCGGCCACCCGGGCCGGCAAGGAGACCCTCGACGGGCTGGTCGACGCCAGCCTGACGTCCGTCTCCGTCGACACGCCGCTCGCGGAGGTGTTCGCGCCCGCCGCGGAGTCGCCGCTGCCCGTCCCGGTGACCGACGACACCGGCCGCCTGGTCGGGGTGATCCCCCGCGCCACGCTGCTCGAGGCGATGGTGCCGGCCGAGACGAGCACGCCGCCGCGCGGGACGCCCGTCCCGGCGACCACGGGCACCGGCACGGAGGCCGGTGCCGACCCCGTCGAGCCGCGCAGCGGGACGGAGGTGCCCGCGTGACCGCCGTCCCGCTCGCCCTCGACCTCACGGACCAGGGCGTCCCCCGCCTGCCGCTCGGCTCGGGGGTGGACGTGGCCGTCGACTGGGTCACCACCACCTTCGACGCCCTGTTCGCCGCGATCAAGAGCGTCCTGACCGGCGCCTACCAGGGCCTCGACACGGTGCTGGGCGGTCCGCCGTTCTGGTTCGTCGCGGTGGCGCTGGCGCTGGTCGCGCTGTTCGCGAAGGGCTGGAAGCTCGCCGTCGGGTCGCTCCTCGGCTTCGTCGTGGTCGCCGGCGTCGACCAGTGGGACAACGCGATGGACTCGCTCTCGCTGGTGATCCTGGCCAGCGTCGTCGCGCTCGCCCTCGCGATCCCGCTCGGCATCTGGGCGGCCCGGGACGACCGGGTCTCGCGCGCCGTCCGGCCGGTGCTGGACTTCATGCAGACCATGCCGGCGTTCGTCTACCTGGTCCCGACGGTGGTCATCTTCCGGGTGGGCGTCGTGCCGGGCATCGTCGCCACCGTCATCTTCGCCATGGCCCCCGGCGTGCGGTTCACCGAGCTCGGGCTGCGCCAGGTCGACCGCGAGGTCGTCGAGGCCGGGCACGCCTTCGGGTCCTCGGAGGGCCGGATCCTGCGGCAGATCCAGCTCCCGCTGGCGATGCCGACCATCATGGCCGGCGTCAACCAGGTGATCATGCTCGCCCTGTCGATGGTCGTGATCTCCGGCATGGCCGGCGCCCCCGGGCTGGGCGGCGACGTCGTCCAGGCGCTGCAGCGCGTCAACGTCTCGCTGGGCTTCGAGGCGGGTCTGGCCGTGG
>DAMBCY010000272.1:0-3680 GCA_032056255.1 Cellulomonas sp.
GCCGGTGGGCGGCGCGCTGGGGGTCGCGTTCGGGGTGCTGCCGCTGCTGGTGCTGGTCCTGGTCGCGCGGGAGTGGCGCCTCGCGATCGACGTGCAGCGCATGGCGGACACGCTGGCGGACCGCGGCGAGCTGCCCGAGGACGACCTGCCGCGCAGCCCCGGCGGGCGGATCGACCGCACGGCGGCGACGGTGCGGTTCGAGGCCGCGCGCACCGACGCCGAGGCCGCCGGCCCGGCGGACTGGGGCGCCTGGTACCGGCTCGCGTTCGCGTACGACGCGGCGGGGGACCGCCGACGGGCCCGCGCCGCGCTCCGGCACGCCTCGCGTCTGTACCGCGGGCACCCGGGCGAGGCGCGCGGGCTCGGCTGACGCGCGCCCGACCTGCCCGGCTCACGCAGCGGCGTCACCCGCCAGGAAGGTCGTCAGCGCGCCCGACGACATCGGCCGCGCGACCAGGAACCCCTGGAGCAGCGGCACGCCCGCGGCGCGCAGCGCGTCCGCCTGCTCGGCCGACTCCACGCCCTCGGCGACCACCGTCATGCCGCGCTCGCCGGCCAGCCGCTGCACCAGCTCCACCAGCAGCGCGTCCACCGGGTCGTCGAGCATGTGCGCGACCACGGACCGGTCGATCTTCACGACGTCGACGGGCAGCCGGGTGACCTGCCGCAGCCCCCCGAGCGCGCCGCCGAGGTCGTCGAGCGCGATGGGCACGCCCGCCGCCCGCAGGGTCCGGAGCGCCGGCACCGCCCGGGTGACCTGCGCGTCCGTCGCGGCCTCGGACAGCTCGAGCCGGATCGCGTGCCGCGGCGTGCCGGTGGCGTCGAGGACGGCGAGCACCCGGTGCGCGAGCGTCGGCTCGTCCAGGGCCGAGGGCGACAGGTTGACGTTGACGACCGACGGGGCGCGCTCGCCGAGGGCCTGCTCCCAGGTGGCGCGGTCCCGGCAGGCACGGTCCAGCACCCACAGGTCCAGCTCGAGCGCCCGGCCGCTGCGGGCGGCGCGGTCCAGCGGCTCGGCCGGCCCGCCGAGGCGCCCGGACGCGTCGCGGGTGCGCAGCAGCGCCTCCACCTCGTGCACCCGCCGGTCCGTGGAGCCGACGATCGGCTGGTAGTGCACCTCCAGGTCGGTGCGCGCGGGACCGCGCGGGGTCCCGGCGTCGCTGTCGGCG
The DNA here is from genome assembly GCA_032056255.1 of Cellulomonas sp. Classification (GTDB taxonomy): domain Bacteria; phylum Actinomycetota; class Actinomycetes; order Actinomycetales; family Cellulomonadaceae; genus Cellulomonas. The sequence goes on from DAMBCY010000272.1 coordinate 1,170, forward strand.
CCCGCCAGCCGCACGCGGTCGCCGCCGGCCTTCTTCGCGCCGTACATCGCCAGGTCGGCGTCGCGCAGCAGCCGGTCGCTGTCGACCAGCGGCCCGGCACCGATCGCGAGGCCGACGCTCGCCCGGGAGTCGGCGCCGGGCGGCAGCGCGGCGTCGGTCGCGGCGATCGCAGCGCGCAGCGACTCCCCGAGGTCGAGCGCGGCCGACCGCCACGGCTCGTCGGGCGTCTGGGGCGGCAGCAGCCGGGCCACCGCGAACTCGTCCCCGCCGAGCCGGCCGACCACGTCCCCGGGCCGGGCGGTCGCGGCGAGCCGGTGCGCGACCGAGTGCAGCATCGCGTCGCCCGCGGAGTGACCGAGGGTGTCGTTGACCTCCTTGAGCCGGTCGAGGTCGATGAACGCGAGGACGACCGCCCCGGCGCCGGCCCGGCCCCGCTCGCACAGGTCGCGCAGCCCCTCGACGAACCAGGCCCGCGACGGCACGCCGGTCAGGTGGTCGTGCGAGGCCTCGTGGGCGAGCTCCGCGGCCAGCGCCGACATGAGCGTGGTCGGGTCGAGGATCCCGACGGGGACGCGGTCCGGGCCGAGCACGACCATGTCCGAGTAGCCGTCGCTGCGCACCAGCCGCGCGGCCGCCTCGGTCAGCGAGGCCGAGGCCGGGACCACGGGCACGTCCCAGCGCGTGACGTCCGCGACCGGCCGGCGCCCCCACAGCGACCGCCCGAACCCGTAGCGGCCCGTCATGGTGGTGAGGAAGTCCTTGCGCGAGACGACCCCGTGCGGGCCGCCCGGCTCGCGCGGCGAGACGAGCACGGACGAGCCGGTCCACCGGGTGCGGAAACCCAGGTCCACCGCCTCGCAGGGGTCGGAGGGGGAGACGACGACGGGGGCGGACGCGAGGTCGGCGAGCGCACGACCGTGGTCGGGCTCCCGCCAGGGCGCGCGCGTCGGGGCAGCTGGCACGACCGGAGGATCGCCCGCGGACCCGTGCGCCTGAGCGGTCGGCGCGTCCCGTCGGCCGGTGTTCGCCGGGTGTTCAGCCAGGTCGCGCGCCGGACACCACGGACGGGTGAGGGACCACCCGCCCGCCCGGGCGGCTCAGAGCGACGCGCCCCACAGGTGCTCGGTGATCTCGCGCGGGTCGTCGGCCTCGCCGAGCACGCGGCGCGCGCCGACGTCGCCGAGCCCGGACGAGCCGAGGAACTGCTCGCGCGCGGTGTCGCCCGCGATCACCCAGGTCTGCACGGAGGTGGCCCCGTCCTCGTCGCGGAGCAGGTCGACGACGGCGGCCAGCAGCCGCGACCCGTGGCCGAGGCGCCGCTCGGACGGCTCGACCTCGAACGCCAGGATCTCGCCGCCCGGGGTGTCGTCACCCGAGCCGGCCGGCGCCACGACCGGGGCGACGGACGCGAACCCGACGAGCCGCGGCCCGTGCACCGCGACGAGCACCCGGTAGCCCCGCCCGGGGGGCGTGCGGATCGCGGCCGCCCACCGGTCCGCGAGCCGGGCCGGGTCGACGGCGTCGAGCACCTCGTCCCCGAGCGTCTCCGCGTGCGTGGCCCGCCAGGCGGCGAGCTGCACGGCGGCGATGGCGTTCTCGTCGCCGGGCACCGCGGGGCGCACGGACACGTCGGAGGTCACGGGGGTGAGCGGGATCATGGGGCCTCACAATGCCACGTACACCTGCTCCAGGTACTCCTCGATGCCGGCCTCGCCGCCCTCCCGGCCCACCCCGGAGGACTTGACGCCGCCGAACGGCGCCGACGCGTCCGAGACCATGCCGCGGTTGACCCCGAGCATCCCGGTCTCGACCTGCTCGGCGAGCCGCATCACCCGGCCGACGTCCCGCGTGTATGCGTACGCGACCAGCCCGAACTCGGTGGCGTTCGCGAGCCGGAGCGCGTCGTCCTCCGTGCCGAACGTCACCACGGGGGCGACCGGCCCGAAGGTCTCCTCGCGCACCACCCGGGCGTCCTCCGGGACCCGGTCCAGCACGGTGGGCCGGTAGAACCAGCCCCGCCCTGCGGGGCGCTCGCCGCCGGTCCGCACCCGGGCGCCGGCGTCGGCCGCCTCCGCGACCACGTCGTCCACCCGGTCGACGGCGGCGCGCTCGATCAGCGGGCCGACCGTGACGTCCGGGTCCGTCCCGCGGCCGACGACCAGCCGCTCGAACGCGGCGGTCAGCCGGTCGGTGAACTCGGCGGCGACCGGCTCCTGGACGAGGAACCGGTTGGCGGCGACGCACGTCTGCCCGGCGTTGCGCAGCTTCGCCTGCACCGCGCCCTCGACCGCCGCGTCGAGGTCCGCGTCCGCGAACACGAGGAACGGGGCGTTCCCGCCCAGCTCCATGGACGTGCGCAGCACCCCGTCGGCGGCCTGCCTGAGCAGCGTCCGGCCGACCTCGGTGGACCCGGTGAAGGACAGCTTGCGCAGCCGCGGGTCCGCCAGCACCGGGGCGGTGAGGTCCCGGGAGGAGGACGTGGGCACGACGTTGACGACGCCGGCGGGCAGG
>DAMBCY010000272.1:3690-5648 GCA_032056255.1 Cellulomonas sp.
CAGCTCGGCGCGCAGCAGCTCCGCGACGTAGGCGGTGGTCAGGGGCGTGAGCTGCGCGGGCTTGACGACGACGGGGCAGCCCGCGGCGAGCGCCGGTGCGAGCTTGCGGGTGATCATCGCGATCGGGAAGTTCCACGGCGTGATGAGCAGCGCCGGGCCGACGGGGCGGCGCAGCACCAGCTGGTGGTGGGTGCCGGCCGGGGCGCGGCGGGTCAGGCCGTCGATCCGCACCGCCTGCTCGGCGTACCAGCGGACGTACTCCGCGGCGTACTGCACCTCGGCCCGCGCCTCGGCCAGCGGCTTGCCGCCCTCGGCGGTCACGAGCGCCGCCAGGTCCTCCGCGCGGGCCGTCATGGCGTCGAACAGCGCGCGCAGCACGTCCGACCGGGTCCGCGGGGCCACCTCGCGCCAGGCGGCCCCGGCCTCGTGCGCGGCGGCCAGGGCCGCCAGCCCGTCCGCGGGACCGGCGTCCGCGACCTCGAACAGCACCTCGGTGGTGGCGGGGTCCGCGACCGGGAACGTCCCGCCGCCGGTGGCGTGCCGCCACTCGCCGCCGATCAGCAGGCCCGTGGGGGTGTGCGCGGCGACGTACGGCGGCAGCGGCGAGGTCATGGACCCAGTGTGCGGCCGGTGGGTCGCGCGGGCACCCGGTGCCCGGTCGAGGCCCGCTCGTGGCACCGTGGGCGCATGACCGAGCCGCACCCCGGAGCCGCCGCACCGCGCCCGCCCGCCTCCGCGTCCGACCCCGCGCCCGCCGGCCCCGGGGCGATCACCGACGTCCCGGGCGTCCGCGTCGGGCACGCCCAGCGGACCGGCGACGGCTGGCTGACGGGTGTCACGGTGGTGCTGCCCCCGCCCGGCACCGTGGCGGGCGTGGACGTGCGCGGCGGCGGGCCGGGGACGCACGAGACCGACGCGCTGGACCCGCGGACGCTGGTGCCGACCGCCGACGCCGTGGTGCTCACCGGTGGCTCGGCCTACGGGCTGGTGACGGCGCACGGCGTCCAGCGCTGGCTCGCGGAGCGGGACCGCGGCTACCGGGTGGGCGAGGGGCCGGGGGAGGTGGTGCCGATCGTGCCCGCCGCCGCGGTGTTCGACCTGGGCCGCGGCGGGCGGTTCGACGCGCACCCCGGCGAGGCGATGGGGTACGCGGCGGTGGACGCGGCCGTCACCGGACCGGTGCCGCGCGGCTCGGTCGGGGCCGGCACGGGTGCGGCGATCGCGATGCAGCGGCGCAAGGGCGGGGTCGGGACCGCGTCGGTGCGGCTCGCGGCGCCGCTGGACCGGGTGGTCGTCGGGGCGGTCGCCGTGGTGAACGCGGCGGGCGCGCCGGTCGGGGCGCCGTGGCCGGAGGCACCCGCGGGCGGCGCCGGCAGCCCGGCCGTCCCCGCCCCGCTCAACACCACGATCGCGGTCGTCGCCACCAGCGCCGCCCTCGACCCCGCGGAGACGTCCCGCACCGCGACCGCCGCGCACGCGGGCCTGGCACGCGCGCTGGACCCCGTGCACACGCTGGTCGACGGGGACACGGTGTTCGCGCTCGCGACCGGCGCCGTCGCCCTGCCGTCCGGGTCGTCGCCCGCCGACCGCGCGGCGCGGGTCGCCGCCCTGGTCCAGGTGCAGGCCGCGGCCGCACGGGCGCTCGAGCTCGCGGTCCTGGACGGCATCCGCTCGGCGACCGCGGTGCGGACACCCGCCGTCGACCTCCCGGCGTGGGACGGCCCGCTGCCTACGATGGGGTCATGACGTCCCCGGCGCGCGCCCTGTCCACCACGCCCTACGAGGACCTGCTGCGGCTGGTGCTCGACACCGGGACGCCCAAGGCGGACCGCACGGGCACGGGGACGCGCAGCGTGTTCGGGCACCAGATGCGGTTCGACCTCCGCGAGGGCTTCCCCCTGGTCACCACCAAGCGGGTGCACCTGCGGTCCGTGGTCGGCGAGCTGCTGTGGTTCCTC
>DAMBCY010000273.1:0-5636 GCA_032056255.1 Cellulomonas sp.
CACGGTCGGGCCCCGCCTGCCGATAGCCTGGTCGGGTCGCGCGACGGCGCAGCGGCGAACCCCCCACCCTCGGATGAAGGAGACCTCAGCGTGCGAGTCGGACTGCTCACCGGTGGAGGCGACGTCCCCGGCCTGAACGCGGCGATCCGCGGGTTCGTGAAGCGGGGCGAGGGGGGGTACGGCCACTCGATCATCGGGTTCCGCAACGGCTGGGGCGGCGTGGTGGACGGCGACATCGTCCCGCTCACCCGCAACCACATCCGCAACGTCCTGCCGCTCGGCGGCACGCTCCTCGGCACGGCGCGGTTCCACCCGCACGCGTCGAACGGCGGCATGGACGGCGTGCTGGCCACGCTCGAGGCGGAGCGGATCGAGGCGCTGATCTGCATCGGCGGCGACGGCACGCTGCACGCGGCGTCCAAGGTCGCCGAGGCGGGCGTGAAGATCGTCGCGATCCCCAAGACCATCGACAACGACGTGTGGGGCACCGACCGGTCCATCGGCTTCGACACCGCGGTGGAGATCGCGACCGAGGCGCTGGACCGGGTGCACACCACCGCCGAGTCGCACAACCGGGTCATGATCGTCGAGGTGATGGGGCGGCACGCCGGCTGGATCGCCGTGACGTCGGGCATCGCGGGTGGCGCGGAGGTCGTGCTGGCGCCCGAGGAGCCGTTCGACATCGACGCGGTCATCAAGTTCCTCAAGCACCGGCACCGCGCGCACGCGAACTTCTCGATCGTGGTCGTCGCCGAGGGCGCCGTGCCCGCCGAGGGCACGTCCATGTCCTACGAGGCGCCGGTCGGCCAGTTCGGCGAGATCGTCGCCGGCGCGATCGGCGAGCGGGTCAAGGCGGAGATCGAGACCCGCACCGGGTTCGACACGCGCGTCACGGTGCTCGGCCACGTGCAGCGCGGTGGCAGCCCCGTCCCCGCCGACCGCATCCTGGGCAGCCGGTTCGGCGTCGCCGCCATCGACGCGATCAGCCGCGGCGAGTCCAACGTGATGACCGCCCTGCGCGGCGAGGACGTCGTGCTGGTCCCGCTGCCCGAGATCGCCGGCAAGGTGAAGACGGTCCCGGCCGACCTGCTGCGGGTGGCACGCGCGCTGGCCTGAGCACCGCGACGGCCTCCCGGCCGGGCCCCCGGCGGGGGAGCCGCCACGGGCAGCACGGGGCCGTCGCGTGCTTTGACCCGCTGTCGCCGGGGCGGGTAAGGTGTTCGCCGGTGCGGCGTGCCATCAGGCGCGCCTGCCACATCCTCTGTCCCACTACTTCATGTCCGCATCGGAGCCCATCCCTACATGAGCATCTCCACCCCCGCCAAGTCCGGCACCCCTCAGGTCGCGATCAACGACATCGGCTCGGCCGAGGACTTCCTCGCCGCGGTCGACGCCACGATCAAGTACTTCAACGACGGCGACATCGTCGAGGGCACGATCGTCAAGGTCGACCGCGACGAGGTCCTCCTCGACATCGGTTACAAGACCGAGGGCGTCATCCCGTCCCGCGAGCTGTCCATCAAGCACGACGTGGACCCGGGCGAGGTCGTCAAGGTCGGTGACGAGGTCGAGGCCCTCGTCCTCCAGAAGGAGGACAAGGAGGGTCGTCTGATCCTGTCCAAGAAGCGCGCCCAGTACGAGCGCGCCTGGGGCACGATCGAGAAGATCAAGGAGGAGGACGGCGTCGTCACCGGCACCGTCATCGAGGTGGTCAAGGGTGGCCTCATCCTCGACATCGGCCTCCGCGGCTTCCTGCCGGCCTCCCTCGTGGAGATGCGTCGTGTCCGCGACCTCCAGCCGTACGTCGGCAAGGAGATCGAGGCGAAGATCATCGAGCTCGACAAGAACCGCAACAACGTGGTCCTGTCCCGCCGGGCGTGGCTCGAGCAGACCCAGTCCGAGGTCCGCTCCACCTTCCTGCAGACGCTGCAGAAGGGCCAGGTGCGCCCCGGTGTCGTGTCCTCGATCGTCAACTTCGGTGCGTTCGTCGACCTGGGCGGCGTGGACGGCCTCGTGCACGTCTCCGAGCTGTCCTGGAAGCACATCGACCACCCGTCCGAGGTCGTCGAGGTCGGCCAGGAGGTCACGGTCGAGGTCCTGGACGTCGACTTCGACCGCGAGCGCGTCTCCCTGTCGCTGAAGGCGACGCAGGAGGACCCGTGGCAGGCCTTCGCCCGGACGCACGCCATCGGCCAGGTCGTCCCCGGCAAGGTCACCAAGCTCGTCCCGTTCGGTGCGTTCGTGCGCGTCGAGGACGGCATCGAGGGCCTGGTGCACATCTCCGAGCTGGCCGTGCGCCACGTCGAGATCCCGGAGCAGGTCGTCCAGGTCGGCGACGACGTGTTCGTCAAGGTCATCGACATCGACCTGGAGCGCCGCCGCATCTCGCTGTCGCTCAAGCAGGCGAACGAGGGCTTCGACCCGACCTCCGAGGACTTCGACCCCGCGCTGTACGGCATGGCGGCCGAGTACGACGAGGAGGGGAACTACAAGTACCCCGAGGGCTTCGACCCGACCACGAACGAGTGGCTCGAGGGCTACGAGACCCAGCGCGAGGCCTGGGAGGCGCAGTACGCCAAGGCCCACGAGCGCTGGGAGGCGCACCGCAAGCAGGTCCTGGACGCCGTCCAGGCCGACGCGGAGGCCGCGTCCGGCGAGGTCTCCGGCTCCTCGAGCAGCAGCAGCTCCTCGTCGTCCTCGTCGTCGTCCTCCTACTCCTCGGCCCCGGCCCAGGAGGCGACCGGCACGCTGGCGTCGGACGAGGCGCTCGCCGCGCTCCGCGAGAAGCTCACCGGCAACTGAGCCGAGGGGCCGGGCGCGCGCCCGGTCCTCGGTCCGACGGGCCGGCCACCTGCGGGTGGCCGGCCCGTCGGCGTCCCCGGGGCGACCGCGCCGCGGGGACGCCGACGGCCGTCGCCCCGCGTGACGGGCGGGCCGGGGCGCCTGTCGGACCTGCGTGAGAGGATCGGTGCCGCCGTCCACCCCACTGTCCGAGAGGCCCCGCTGTGCCCGCGCGCTCCACCCCGCCCCGACCGGCCACGCTCACCGGCTCGGCGGTCCGGCGCTCCCTGCTGCTCATGGGCCGCGGGATCGCGTCGCAGCCGCGGACGTACGTGCTGGCCATCGGGACGTCGGCGGTGTTCGGCGCGCTGACGGTGGCCGTGAGCCGGGTGCTCGGCTGGGCGACCGACGCCGTCGTGGTCCCGGCGATCGGGGGCGACCCGGACGCGCGCGACCGGATCTGGGTCGCGGGCCTGGTGCTGGGCCTGGTCGCGGTGTCCCTCGCCGCGTCCGTCGCGGGCCGCCGGATCTGGGCGGGCATGGGCGTCGCCGACCAGCAGGCGATGCACCGCCGCGGGGTCACGCGGCAGTACCTGCGGCTGCCCATGACGTGGCACCGCCGGCACCCGACGGGTCAGCTGCTGTCGAACGCCTCGGCGGACGTCGAGGCGGCGACCGGCGTGTTCAACCCGCTGCCGTTCGCGCTCGGCGTGGTCGTGATGATCGGCGTCGCCTCCGTCGCGCTGCTGGCCACGGACGTGTGGCTCGCCGTCGCGGCCCTCGTGGTGCTGCCGCTCGCGGTGCTCGCGAACCTCGTGTTCCAGCGCAGGATGTCGCCGGCGGCCACCCGGGCGCAGCAGCTGCGCGCCGAGGTCGCCGACATCGCGCACGAGAGCTTCGAGGCGGCGCTGCTCGTGAAGTCGCTCGGCACCGAGGACCGCGAGGAGACCCGGTTCGCCGAGCGCACCGCGCAGCTGCGCGACGCGAACGTGCGGGTCGGCGTCGTGCGGGCCTACTTCGACCCGGTGATCGACATGCTGCCGAGCCTCGGCACGCTCCTCGTGCTGCTGGTCGGCGTGCAGCGGGTGTCGGCCGGCGCCATCGGCACCGGTGACGTCGTCGCGGCGGCGTACCTGCTCACCCTGATGGCGGTCCCGGTCCGGGCGTTCGGCTGGGTGCTCGGGGAGCTGCCCCGTGCGCTCGTCGGCCACGAGCGGGTGGCGCGGGTCGTCGACGCGGACGGCGAGCTCGCACCGGGGCGCGCCCCGCTGGCGCGCCTGGACACCGGCGCCGCGCTGCGGATGCGCGGTGTCGGCGTGGAGGTCCCGGGACCGGACGGGCCCGTGCAGCTGCTGCACGACGTCGACCTCGACGTCGCGCCGGGCAGGGTCGTGGCGGTCGTCGGCCCGACCGGCGCGGGCAAGACCACGCTGGTCTCGCTGGTGGCGCGGCTCACCGACCCGAGCACCGGGGCCGTCGCGGTCGACGGGGTCGACGTGCGCGACCTCGCGCCGGACGACCTCACCGGGCAGGTGGTGCTGGTCGGGCAGCAGGCGTTCGTCTTCGAGGACACGGTGCGCGGCAACGTCACGCTCTGCGACCCGGACGACCCCGCGGCCCCCACGGACGACGAGGTGTGGGCGGCGCTGCGGCTCGCCCGCGTCGACGGCGTGGTGCGGGACCTGCCCGGCGGGCTGGACGCGCACCTCGGCGAGCGGGGCTCGAACCTGTCGGGCGGGCAGCGGCAGCGGCTCGCGATCGCGCGGGCGCTGGTGCGGCGCCCGCGGCTGCTGGTGCTCGACGACGCCACGTCGGCCGTCGACCCGCGGGTCGAGCAGGGCATCCTCACCGGGCTGCGCGAGCACGCCGGCGGCGCGGGCGGGGGACCGACGGTGCTGCTGGTCGCCTACCGGATGTCGTCGGTGCTGCTCGCGGACGAGGTCGTGCACCTGGAGTCCGGGCGCGCGGTGGACCACGGCACGCACGCGGAGCTCCTCGCGCGCGACCCCGGCTACCGCGCCCTCGCCACCGCCTACGAGCAGGAGTCGGCACGCCGCGCCGCCCGGCGCGCCGAGGGGCTGGCGGAGGACGACGGGCGCGAGGACCTCGACGACCTGGACGAGCCGGCGACGGAGGGGGCCCGATGAGCGAGCGGCAGACCGCCCCCGGCGGACTGGGCGGCACCGAGGCGCTCGGCGTCCTGGGCACCCTGCGCCGCGGGGTGCAGGTGTCCCCGCAGCTGGTGGAGGGTCTGGGCGTCACGTTCCTGCTCGCCGTGCTCGCCGCCGCGGGCAAGGTGGTGGTGCCGATCACGGTGCAGCAGGTGATGGACACCGGCGTCCTCGCCGACGGCGGGCCCGACGCCCGCCGGGTCGTCACCCTGGTGTGCGTGGCAGCGCTGGCGCTGCTCGCCGGCGGGCTGTGCTCCGCGCTGGTGAACGTGCGGCTGTTCCGCGCCTCCGAGGCGGGGCTGGCCGAGCTGCGGGTGCGCGCCTTCCGGCACGTGCACGACCTGTCGGTGCTCACCCAGAACACCGAGCGCCGCGGCTCCCTGGTGTCCCGCGTGACGTCCGACGTCGACACGATCTCGCTGTTCGTGCAGTGGGGCGGCATCATGCTGCTCGTCTCGACGCTGCAGGTCCTGGTCGCCACGGTGCTGATGGCCGTCTACTCGTGGCAGCTGACGATCCTGGTGTGGCTCTGCTTCGGCCCGCTGGTGGTCGCGCTGCGCCCGTTGCAGCAGCGGGTCAACGTCGCCTACACCCGGGTGCGCGAGCGCGTGGGCGCGATGCTCGGCGCGGTCTCCGAGGCCGTCGTCGGTGCCGAGACGATCCGCGCCTACGGGGTGCAGCGCC
>DAMBCY010000274.1:0-5624 GCA_032056255.1 Cellulomonas sp.
AGCAGGTCCATCAGCGCACCTCCGCCTCGGCCGGGGCGTACGTCGTCCAGGAGCCCGCCGGTGTCATGCGGTCCAGTGTCACCCAGCGACCCGGATCAGGTCACCGTCCACGCCGGGCGGACCGGCACCGCGCTGCGCCGCACGGCACCGTGCCGCGCCGCGCCGCACGGGACCGTGCCGAGGTCGAGGCGTCGCGCTCCGGGTCCCGCCCGGACCCCTCGACCTCGCCCGAGGCCCTCGACCTCGCCGGGTACCTGCGATCGCGCCGCCTGTCCGTAATGGGAATGAGTATCGGTTGTGTTAGCGTGCTCGCCATGATCCGAACGACTCGTCCCCGACCGTCCGCCCTCGGCGCCCTCGGCCTCGGGCTGTCCGTCGCGCTGCTCGCCGCCTGCGCGGACGGCGGCAGCACCGCCGCGCCGGCCGCCGGCCCGACCAGCACGACCGACGCCGCCACCGACACCGCCGCCCCCACCGAGGTCGCCACCGCGAAGCCGCGCCTCGTCCTCACCTACGACGGCGGGGTGCAGGTGCTCGACGCCGACACCCTCGAGGTCGTCGCCGACCTGCCCCTCGACGGGTTCAACCGCGTCAACGCGGCGGGCGACAACCGGCACGTCCTGGTGTCGACGACCGGCGGGTTCCAGGTGCTCGACGCCGGGACCTGGTCCGAGCCGCACGGCGACCACGCCCACTCCTACACGAGCGACCCGGTGCTGACGGACGTCGTCTGGGCCGCCGAGAAGCCCGGGCACGTCGTCCCGCACGAGGGCCGGACCGCGCTGTTCGACGACGGCACCGGGGCGATCACGGTGCTCGGCTCCGGCGAGGTCGGCGACGCGGACGCCGAGGTGCGCACGCTCAGCACCCCGTCCGCGCACCACGGCGTGGCGGTCGAGCTCACCGACGGCACCCTCGTCGTCTCCGAGGGCACCGAGGACGCCCGCACCGGCATCCGCGTCCTGGACGCCGCCGGCGCCGAGGTCGCCGCGTCCGACCGGTGCCCGGGCGTGCACGGCGAGGCCGTCGCCGCCGACGAGGCCGTCGTGATCGGCTGCGAGGACGGCGCCGTGGTCTACGCCGGCGGCAGCATCCAGAAGGTCGCCGCGCCGGACGCCTACGGCCGGATCGGCAACCAGGCCGGCTCCGAGGCGTCCCCGATCGTGCTCGGCGACTACAAGTCCGACCCCGACGCCGAGCTCGAGCGCCCCACCCGCATCTCGCTGATCGACACCCGGGACGCCTCGCTGCGGCTGGTCGACCTGCCGTCGTCGTACACGTTCCGCTCCCTGGCCCGCGGGGAGGACGGCGAGGCCCTGGTGCTCGGCACCGACGGCGCGCTGCACGTGATCGACCCGGAGTCCGGCACCCTGGTCCGCTCGATCCCCGTGGTCGACGCCTGGGAGGAGCCCGACGAGTGGCAGTCCCCCCGCCCGGCCGTGACCGTGCTCGACGGCACCGCGTACGTCACCGACCCCGCGACGAACGCCGTGCACGCGGTGGACGTCGTCACCGGCGAGGTGTGGCTGAGCGCGACGCTCGAGGTCACGCCGAACGAGCTCACCGCCGTCTCCGGCGCGGTCGACGCGCACGCCGCGCACGACGACCACGACCACGCGGACGAGCACGGCGACCACGAGGACGAGCACGACGAGCACGCGCACGAGGACGAGGCCGGCCACACCGACTGACGCCCACCCGCAGCCCCCCCCCGCCGGGCGGAGGACGGCCACCGGTCCCGCCGGACCGCCGCCCTCCGCCCGGCCCCACGCGCGCCCGCGCCCCGACCCGGAGGACCCCCGTGCCCCGCACCCCGCTCGCCCGACGCCGCACCGCCGCCGGCACCCTCGCCGCAGCCCTCACGGCCCTGACCGCCGGCCTCGCCGCCTGCACCCCGGCCGACGCCGGCACCCGGCACGACGTGGTCGCCGCGTTCTACCCCCTGCAGTTCGTCGCCGAGCGGGTCGGCGGCGCGCACGTCGCGGTGACCTCGCTGACCCCGCCCGGCGGCGAGTCGCACGACCTGGAGCTGTCCCCCAGCGCGGTCGCCGGCATCGGGGAGGCGGACCTGGTCGTCTACCTGTCGGCCTTCCAGGCGGCCACCGACGCCGCCGTCGCCGCCACCGACCCCGCGCACGCGGTCGACACCGCGCAGGCCGCGGGGCTGGAGGTCGCCCCGGACGGTACGGCGCCCGGCGACTCGACCACCGGCGGCCTCGACCCGCACTTCTGGCTGGACCCGACCCGGCTCGCCGCGGTGGCGCACCAGGTCGCGGACGCCCTCGGCGAGGTCGACCCGGCGCACGCCGCCGAGTTCGCCGACGCCGCGGACGCGCTCGCGTCCGACCTCGACGGCCTCGACGCCGAGCTCGGCGCGGGCCTCGCGCCCTGCCGGGGCGCGACGCTCGTGGCCTCGCACGAGGCGTTCGGCTACCTCGCCGCGCGGTACGGCCTGCACCAGGTGGGTCTCAGCGGCATCGACCCCGAGGTGGAGCCGTCCCCGGCACGGCTGCGGGACGTCGCGGACACCGTCCGGGACGAGGGCGTGCGGACGCTCTACTTCGAGGTGCTCACCAGCCCGAAGGTCACCCGCACCCTGGCCGAGGACCTGGGCGTCGGCACCGCGGTGCTCGACCCGCTGGAGGGCCTGGCGGAGGGTGACGAGCGCGACTACCTCGACGTCATGCGCGACAACCTCGACGCGCTGACGACCGGGCTGGTCTGCACGGCCTGACCGCGGTGCCTCGGCCGGGCCCGCGGTCTCAGTGCGAGCGCAGGGCCTCGACCAGCTCGGCCTTCTTCATCGACGAGCGGCCCTCGATCCCGATCTCCGCGGCGCGCTTGCGCAGGTCCGCGACGGTCCAGTCCTCGTAGGAGCCCGACTCCCCGCCCTTGCGGCCCACGGACGACCGGCCGCGGGCGGCGGCGGCGTTCGCGATCCGGGCGGACTTCTCCTTGCTGTTCCCCTCGTCGCGGAGCTCCTCGTAGAGCTCCTTGTCCTTGACGCTGGGGCCGGGGTCACGGCGCGGCATGGCGACCTCCTCGATGACGGCGGGCAACGGCCGGGGCACGGCGGGGCTCCGCCGCTCCGGGTCCCCCGACCATGCGCCCGCCGGGCCCCGCCCGCATCCGCAGCGCTCAGGCGGCCCGGTCGCCCAGCCAGGGCGCGAGCACGTCGTCCCGCCCGAGCCAGGGGTGCAGGCCGCGCGCGTGCTCCTCGGCGGTGAGCAGCACGTCCTCGAACGCCGCCAGGAGCTCCGCCCGGACGTCCGCGACGCCGGTGAACACCAGGCGGGTGTCGGGATCGCGCCGTCCCCACGTCCCGACCGCGCCGACGGAGAGCTGCCCGCCCGCCCCGTCCCAGGCGCACACGGAGTCCGGGCGCGACGGCACCCAGAACCGGCCGCGGCTGCGGTGCCGGCCGTGCCCGAGCCGCTCGACCTCGGCGACGAGCCGCTCGGGGTGCAGCGGCCGGTCGGCCCGCAGGTCGAGCGTCCACACGCCGTGCGCCGTCGGGGCACCCGGGACCGGCGCGGCGGACCGCGGGTCGAGGCGCCGCTCACCGGCACGGAGGTCGTGCGTGGCCGCGAACAGCGCCGCCGCGTCCGCCGCGTACACGCCGTCCACCCGGCGGCCGTCCGCGGCCCGGACGTGGTCGAGCAGGTCGGAGGCGACGGGGTGCTCACGCGGGTCCCCCGCGGCGAGGACGACGTCGGCGTGCCCGACCTGGGCCGCGAGCGCCTCGCCGACCGACCGACCGTCGTCCTGCGTCAGCGCGACGCCGCGCTCGTCGAGCAGCACGTCGCCGAGCAGGTCGTCGGCGAAGGTGCCGAGGTCCGGCGCGGCGACGACCGCGGCGAGCCGCAGCCCCCGCAGCCGGCCGGAGCCCCCCGTGGCCGCACCCAGCGCCCGCGTCACCGGCAGCGACTCGGCGGAGACGGGCAGCGCGAGCAGCACCTGGTCCCACCGCGGGTCGCGCGCCAGCCGGGCGAGGGTCGGCACCGCGTCCTCGCGCACCGAGCAGGACAGGCACGCGTGCGCGAGCGGCACGAGCACGTCCTCGAGCACCCCGCCGGCGTCCGCGACCACGCGGCGGATCCCGCCGCCCTCCGGCCCGTCGACGATGTCGTGCCGCAGCACGACGGTGCGCGGGTGGTCGACGACCACCCCGAACGCGACGGCGTCGCGCAGCAGCGGGTCCACGGTGGCGAGCACCACGAGAGGCTTCGGCTTCGTCATGCCGGCCATCCTACCGCTTGTCGCGAACGATTCTCATTATATAGAGTGGTCGCCATGTCCGCTCACTGCCAGGTCCTCGGGACCTCGCCCGGCTTCGGCCACGCGATCTCGCACTCCCACCGGCGCACCAGGCGCCGGTTCGACCCCAACATCCAGCGCAAGCGCTACTGGGTGCCCTCGCTCGGCCGGCACGTCACGCTGACGGTCTCCGCCCGGGGCATCAAGACGATCGACAAGCTCGGCATCGAGGTCGTCGTCGCCCGCATCCGCGCCCGCGGGGAGCACGTCTGATGGCCCGCGCCGCCGACCTGCGCCCGGTGATCCGGCTGCGGTCCACCGCCGGGACCGGGTTCACCTACGTCACCCGCAAGAACCGCCGCCACGACCCCGAGCGCCTCGTGCTGCGCAAGTACGACCCCGTGGTCCGGCGGCACGTCGACTTCCGCGAGGAGCGCTGAGATGGCCAAGAAGAGCAAGGTCGCCCGCAACGAGCAGCGCAAGGCGGTCGTCGCCCGGTACGCCGAGCGCCGCCTCGCGCTCAAGGCGGCGTCCGTGGACCCGCACCGGACGGAGGCCGAGCGCGTCGCCGCCCGCACCGCGCTGCACGCCCTCCCCCGCGACGCCAGCCCGACCCGGGTCCGCAACCGGGACGTCGCCGACGGGCGGCCCCGCGGCTACATCGGGACGTTCGGGCTGTCCCGCGTCCGGATGCGGCAGATGGCCCACCGCGGCGAGCTGCCCGGTGTCACGAAGTCCAGCTGGTGAAGGAGATCCGATGAAGCAGGGCATCCACCCCGACTACCGACCCGTCGTCTTCCGGGACGTCTCGGCGGACTTCGCCTTCCTGACCCGGTCGACGATCACGTCGGACCGCACGGTCGAGTGGGAGGACGGGAACACCTACCCCGTCGTCGACGTGGACGTGTCGTCCGCCAGCCACCCGTTCTACACCGGCCGGTCCCGCGTGCTCGACACCGCCGGGCGGGTCGAGAAGTTCCGCCGCCGCTACGGCCTCACCGGCCCCGGCGAGCCCGTCGACACCCCCGAGGAGACCCGGTGAAGGTCCGCGCGTCCCTGCGCTCCCTGAAGCAGAAGGAGGGTTCGATCGTCGTGCGCCGCCACGGGAAGACCTTCGTGATCAACAAGAAGAACCCGCGGTGGAAGGCGAGGCAGGGCTGATGGCCGTCCCGAAGCGCAAGCTCTCCCGGTCGAACACCCGGGCCCGCCGGTCGCAGTGGAAGGCCATCCCGGTCCCGCTGGTCACGGCACGCACCCCGGACGGCCGGGAGGTCGAGGTCCCCCGCCGCCTGCTGCGCGCGGTCGAGCGCGGCCTCCTCGACCCCCGCTGACCCGCGCTCCTCCCCGCGCGACCGCGGCCCGGCCCG
>DAMBCY010000275.1:0-5619 GCA_032056255.1 Cellulomonas sp.
GCGGGCCCGGCCGGGGCCGCCACCCCGCCCCGCTGCGCGGCGAGCGCGGTCACCCCGCCCGAGACCCCGACGACCGCCAGCACGGCCACCGCCCCGACGCCGGCGGCCCGGGTGGCGCGGCGACGCCGGCCGAGGTGCAGGACGCGCGCGCGGTCGACCGCCACGGCCGGGGACCCGCCGGCCAGCTCACGCAGGCGGGCCAGGAACTCGTCGTCGGTGCTCATCGCAGACTCTCCGGGGTGGTGTCGGGGGCGCCCAGCAGGTCGCGCAGCTGCGCGAGGCCGCGGGCGGCGGTGGACTTCACGGTGCCGACGGAGATGTTCAGGTCGTCGGCGACCTCGCGCTCGGGCAGGTCGAGCAGGTAGCGCAGCACGACGACCCGCCTGCGGCGCTCGGGCAGCCGGGCGAGGGCCCGGACCAGCACGTCACGCTCGGCGTGCTGCTGGGCCTGCGACGGCACGGCGGGGGTCTCCCGCACGAACACGGCGTCGGCACCCACCAGGACCTCGCGCCGGTGCTTGCGCCAGGTGTCGATCCGCAGGTTGCTCAGCGTGCGGCGGGCGTACGCGACGGGGTCGCCCGACCGCGCCCGGGGCCAGGCGACGTAGGTGCGCACGAGCGCCTGCTGCACCAGCTCCTCAGCGCGGTGCGCGTCCCCGCACAGCAGCCAGGCGGTGCGGGTGAGCAGCGGCTCGGCCTCCGCCATGAACGCGGTGAACTCGGCGTCCCGGCCGTCGGTCGCCCGGGTGGCCGCGGCGGCGACCACCTCGGACCGCACCTCGGTCACCGGGTCCTCCTTCGTGGATGTGGTCACGAGGAGAACACGGATCGGGACCGCGCGGGGTTGCTCGCGTCATCCGTCCTGCGCGTCGACCGGCAGTCCGGCGGCCGTGAGCTGGTCCTCCAGGTGGAACACCTCGTCCAGCACGACGAACCCCTCGTCCGGGTTGCCGGTGGCGACGAAGAACTCCGCCATCTCGGCCTGCCACCGGGCGTTGACGGCGGTGGCGGCCATCGCCGCCTGCGCGGCGGCGTAGTCGTCGGTGTGCAGGTACCCGACGAGCAGGCCGTCGGCGGACAGGAACAGCGAGTAGTCGCACCAGCCCGTGTCCCGCAGCGCGGCGAGCATCTCGGGCCAGACGGCGGCGTGCCGCCGGCGGTACTCCTCGAGCCGGTCCGGGCGCACCCGGGAGATGAAGCACACGCGCGTCGTCATGGATCGCCCTTCGTGGTGCTGAATCGATTCATGCTCTCGCAACGCCCTCGGCTCGTCAACTCCCGGCCCTCGGTCCCGGCCCGCCGGGCGGTGCCCCCGCCGATACACTCGCCCCCATGTCGAACGCCGCCGGCGGCTCCTCGCTCGCCCAGACGACGCTCGCGTTCCTGCAGGCCAGGATCACCTCGGGCGAGTGGCCCGTGAACTCGCGGATCCCCACCGAGCCCGAGCTGATGGAGCTGCTGGGCGTCGGCCGCACCACGGTCCGCGAGGCCGTCCGGTCGCTCGCCAACCTCGGGATGCTCGAGACGCTGGTCTCCCGCGGGACGTTCGTGCGCTCCCGGATGCCGGTGAGCGCGGTGCTCGCGGACTTCGTGTCGCACCACGACGTGCCCGACCTGCTCGGGACCCGCCGGGCGCTCGAGGTCGAGGCCGCACGGCTCGCGGCGCTGCACGCCACCGACGCGCAGCTCCGCGCGCTCACCACGGCGCACGAGGCCGACCTGCCCGAGCACGGCGGTCAGGAGTGCACCGTGGAGCGCGGGCGCACGCCCGGGCAGTTCCACACGCTCGTGCTCGCGGCCTCGGGCAACACCCTGCTGGCCGAGCTCTACGCGGGCGTGATCCACGGCGTGCGGTCGGCCCTCGACCGCGGCGCCCTCGTGCACGGCGCGTCCGCGGAGGTCCGGCGGTCGGACCACGCCGCGGTGCTCGACGCGATCCGCGCCGGCGACGCGCCCCGCGCCGCGACCCTGATGGCCGCGCACATCGACCGCGACCTCACCACCGCCCCGCCGACCCCCTGACCCGCCCCCGATCTCCCTCCGCCGGCGCGCCGAGATCGGTGTGTCGTCGCCGAGATCGGCGCCCCGGCGACCGACGTGGAGAGCGACACACCGATCTCGGCGAGCGTGCGTGCGCGTGCGTGCGTGGGGGGGTGGGGGCGGGGCGGTCAGGTGAGGGCCGTGAGCAGGGCGGCGCGCAGGTGGCGGGACCACCACGCCCAGTCGTGCCCGCCGGGGACCTCGGTGACGTGCACGTCCGCGCCGCGCTCGCGCAGCAGGGTCGCGACCTGCCGGTTGGCGTCGGTGAGCACGCCCTCGAACCGGCCGTACTGCAGCACGGTCCGCACGCCGGGCGGGGGCGCCGCGCGGAGCAGCGCGGGGACGGCCCGGCGGTCGGGCGCGTCCCGGTCGGGCCACCAGAACGACCCGGACTGGCTGACCGCGACGCCGAACCGCCCGGGCCGGCGGGCCGCCGCCCGGAACGCCGCCAGCCCGCCGAAGGACTGGCCGGCGACGACGGTCCGCCGCGGGTCGGCCGTCAGCCGGAGCCCGCGGCCCGCGAGCGCGGGTGCGACGACGCGGGGCAGCAGGTCGTCGGCGAGCAGGTCGAGGTAGCCGTCGCCCCCGGCCAGGTCGGCGGCGCGCCGGTCCGGCGTCGTCGCGTCCACGAGGACGGTGGCGGTCGGCGGCACGAGCCCGCGGCGGTGCAGGTCGTCGAGCAGCGGCGCGACCGGGAGGCGGTGCGCCCACATCTCCCCGTCGAGCAGCACGAGCAGCCCGGTCTCCCGCGTCGCGCCGTCCGCACCGTCACCCGCTCCGTCGCCGGGCGGGGCGACGCCCTCGGGCACGTGCAGCCAGACGGGCTGCGCGACACCGTCGGGCCGCCGCCACACCCGGGGCTCGAGGCCGGCGCCGGCCGCGCCGCGGGGGCCGGCCGGCAGCGGCGCCGGGGCGGACGGGACCTCGGCCACCGACCGCGTCGTCCCCCGGGAGTCCAGGTACGTCCCGCCGCCGAGCGGGTCGGGGCGGGCGCTCCCCAGCACCTCGACCCACCAGCGGCGCGCCTCGGGGGTGTTGCGCGGGGCGGGCGACCGCAGCGGGCCGTCGGCGGGCACGAAGGCGTAGGACCCGACGTAGCCGGGCGGGACGCCGAAGGCCGCGGCCAGCACGTCGGTCCCGGCGACCCGGGTCATGGTGCCGGCGCGCAGGTCGCTGCGGTCGGTCAGCCCGTTCAGGTCGGCGTAGGCGCCTGCGGCGGAGCGGTGCAGGAGCAGCAGGGTCGGCACCCCGCCGGCGCGCCCGCCGGGACCGCCCGGCAGCCCGTCCGGGAGCCAGAGCGGCGTGCCGCGCCGGCCGATCTCGCGCCACCAGCCGTCCGTGCCGGGGGCGTGGCCGGGCACGAGGTGCCCGAGGTCGCGCTCCTCGGCGACGGGTCGCCGGCCGACGCCGGGGCCCAGGTCCGCGAGCCGCTGCTCGGCGCTCACCGGGTCCTCCGCCACTCCGAGGCCAGCAGGACGACCAGGTACAGGCCGCCGAGGGCGCCGGTCACGACGCCCACGGCGAGCTGGGTCGGGGCCAGCAGCCGCTGCCCGACGACGTCCGCGCCGAGCACCAGCAGCGCGCCCACGAGCGCCGCGCCGGCGACCGGGACGCCGCCCGTGCGGGTCAGCCGCCGGACGAGGTGCGGGGCGGCCAGCGCGACGAAGGCGACCGGACCGGCGGTGGCGGTGGCGACGGCGACCAGGGCGACGCCGGTGACGACGGCGAG
The DNA here is from genome assembly GCA_032056255.1 of Cellulomonas sp. Lineage (GTDB taxonomy): Bacteria > Actinomycetota > Actinomycetes > Actinomycetales > Cellulomonadaceae > Cellulomonas. The sequence goes on from DAMBCY010000275.1 coordinate 3,770, forward strand.
CAGCCGGGTGCGCTCGACGTGCACCCCCGCACCGATCGCGAGGGAGTCGCCGAGCGGCAGCATCGCGAGCGGACGGGACAGCAGCACCGCGCCCGGCAGGAGCACGGCGACGGCGGCGCCGAGCAGCGCGACCTGCGGCCACAGCACCGCGTTCAGCGACCCGGCCTGCCACTGCGCCGCGGTCTGGGCCGCCGTGAGCGACGCCCGGACGACCAGGAGGTGGTTGACCGCGCCGAGCGTCGCGGAGATGCCGATGCCGACCAGCACCAGCCGCGACCCGGCCACGCCGCCGCGCCACGCGAGCCCGTAGACGACGACCGCGCTCGCCAGGCCGCCGACCACGGCGCCCGTCGCCGTCGCGGCCGGACCGCCGCCGACGAGGACGATCTGCACGAGCGCGCCCGTCGCCGCCCCGGTGGTGAAGCCGATGACGTCCGGGCTGCCGAGCGGGTTGCCCGTCAGCGTCTGGAACAGCGACCCCGACGCCCCGAGCGCGGCACCCACCAGCAGCGCCGCGACCACCCGCGGCGCGCGGACGTCGACGACGAAGTAGGCGGCCAGCGGGTCGTCGGCGCGGCCGGCCAGGGCGGCGACCACCTGCTCGACGCCGATCCCGTAGTCCCCGAGCGTCAGCGCGACCAGCGCCAGCGCGACCAGCGCGACGGCCAGCACCGCGTGCACCCGGGCGACCCGGCGGCGGAGCCGGAACCGCCACGGACCGACGGCGAGCAGGGCGTGCGTCCGGCGGGCCGGACCCGGGCCGGGGACGGCCGTGTCGTGCCGGAGGCGCGTCGGCGCGGTCACAGCGCGGGGATCCGCGGCCGGCGCACGAGCGCGACGAACACCGGCGCCCCGCACAGGGCGGCGACGATGCCGACCTGCACCTCCGCCGGGGCGAGCACGACGCGGGCCAGGACGTCGGCCGCGAGCAGCCAGGTCGGTCCGAGCAGCAGGCACGTCGGCAGCACCCAGCGCTCGTCGGAGCCCATCACCGCGCGGGCGACGAAGGGCACGGCGAGCCCGACGAAGCTCAGCGGGCCGGCGGCCGCGGTCGCCGCTCCGCAGAGCAGCGTGATGGCGACGACGGTCAGGGTCCGGGTGCGCCGGACCCGGACACCCAGGGCGGACCCCGTCTCGTCCCCGAGCGCGAGCGCGTTCAGCGACGGCCCGAGCGCGAGCGCGAGCACCGCGCCGACCAGGACCGCCGGGCCGGTGGCGCCGAGCACCGCCCAGCCGCGCCCCTCCAGCGAACCCGCGACCCAGAACCGGAACTCGTCGAAGGCGACCTGGTCGGCGAGCACGACGGTCTGGGTGAGCGCGGTCAGCGCCGCGGTGATCGCGACGCCGGCGAGCGCGAGCCGCACCGGGGTGGCCTGCGTGTGCCCGGTGCCGCCGAGCAGGTACACCGCCACCGCGGCGAGCGCGGCGCCGGCGAACGCGAACCACAGGTAGACGCCCACCCCCTGCGCCCCGAGCAGCGCCACCCCGAGCACGACCGCCAGGCCCGCGCCGGCGTTGACCCCGAGGATGCCGGGGTCGGCCAGCGGGTTGCGCGTGAGGGACTGCATGAGGGCGCCCGCCAGCCCGAGCGCGGCGCCGACGACCAGCCCGACGACGGTCCGCGGCAGCCGCAGGTCGTGCAGCACCCCGGACGCGGTCGACCCGTCCGGCGCGAGCAGCAGGTGCCACACCCGTCCGAGCGGGATCGGGTTCGAGCCGACGGACAGGCTCAGCGCGACCGCGGCGACCAGGCACGCCACGACGACCACCAGCCCGGCGGCGCGCCGGGTCCGCGGGGCGCGACGCGGCGCGGCCGGTGCCCGGGCGGCGTCCGGCGCGCGTCCCGGTGC
>DAMBCY010000276.1:0-5617 GCA_032056255.1 Cellulomonas sp.
ACGTCGCACACCTACGACGGCCAGGCCCTCCTGCCCCTGCTCGACGCCGCGTGGGCGGCCCGCAAGGACGACCCGACCCTGCCCGTGCACGACCGCCGGATGCTGCAGCTCGCCGTGACGATGCGGTCGGTGCCGAGCGACTACTTCCAGTACTACTACTTCCGCGAGGAGGTGCTGCGCGAGCTCCAGGCCGCCCCGACCACCCGCGCCGAGGACCTGCTCGCCGCGCTGCCCGGCTACTGGCAGCACTACGAGGAGCAGGCCGCCGCGGAGGTGCCGGACCTCGACCCGACGCGGTCCCGCGGCGGCATCCACGAGCTCGAGCTGGCCATCGACGTGATGAGCGCCTACTACAACGACACCGGCGCCCGGCTGCCCGTGAACCTGCCGAACACCGGCGGGGTGCTGCCCGGGTTCGACGAGGACGTGGTCGTCGAGATGTGGTCGACGGTCGACGCCCGCGGGGTGCACCCGCTGCCGCAGCAGCCGCTCCCGCACGCCGTCCGCGGGCTCGTGCAGCAGCTCGCGGAGTACCAATACCTCGCCGCCGAGGCTGCGTGGCAGGGCACCCGGGCCGACGGGATCCGCGCGCTCGCCGCGAACCCGATGGTCCCGACCCTCGCCGTGGCGGAGGAGCTGTACGACGAGATGGCCCACGCGCACCGGGCGTACCTGCCCGAGCGGCTGCTGCGCTGACATGGGTGGCGCGTACCTGGCCGTCGACGCCGGGAACTCCAAGACGGTGGCGCTCGTCGTCGACGACACCGGCACCGTGCTCGGGCGCGGACGCGGCGGCCGCGGGGACATCTACGGGGCGGACAGCGTGCCGGACGCGCTGGAGGCCGTGTTCGGCGCGGTCGGCCAGGCGCTCGCCGAGGCCGGCGTCGCCGCACCCGACGTCCGGTCGGCGGCCTTCCGGCTCGCGGGAGTCGACTACCCCGAGGACGCCGCGCTGTGGGACGGGCACGTCCGCTCCCGGCTCGGCGGCCTCGGCCGGTGGAGCATCCTCAACGACGGGTTCGCCTCGCTGCGCCTGATCGACGGCACCGGGGTCGGGGTCTCGATCACCGTCGGCACCGGCCCCGCCGTCGCCGCGAGGTCCGCGGACGGCCGGGAGGAGTGCTCCGGGATGTTCGTGTTCCACGACCTCGGCGGCGCGGGGCTCGGCAACCAGGCGCTCGCCGCCGTGGTGCGGTCCTGGATGGACCTCGGTCCCGCGACGTCGCTCACCCCGGCGCTGCTGGAGCTCACCGGGGCGGACGACCCGTGGGAGCTGCGGCACGTGCTGACCCGGCGGTTCGGGGCGCTGCCGCGCACCACCCTGTGGCGCGCCGCCCGGCTGGTGCTGGCCGCCGCCGGGGACGGGGACGCCGTGGCCCGGGGGATCGTCGCGGACCAGGCCCGGTCGTTCGTCGGGTACACGCAGTGGTGCGCGCGGCGGGTCGGCGTCGACCTGGCGTCCGGCGCGCTGCCCGTGCTGCTCAACGGCTCGGTCGCGACCTCCGAGCACCCGGCGATGCGGGACGCGCTGACCGCCCGGCTCGCCCGGGTCGCGCCCGCCGCCGCGGTGAGCGTCGCGACCGCCTCGCCGCTGTGCGGGGTGGTGCTCGACGCGCTGGCGGAGGGCGGCGTGGCCGTGGACCGCGCGATGATCGACCGGGTCCGCGACGACCACCCCGAGGACTTCCTCACCACCTGACACCGGGCCCCGCCGCCCGCTCCCCGCACCGACGCACGACAAGGAACCCGATGCCCCCGTTCGACGTCGACGACGTCCTCGCCCGCCTCACCCTCGAGGAGAAGGCCTCCCTGCTGTCCGGGCACGACGACTGGTGGACCCAGCCCCTCGACCGGGACGGCGTGCACGTCCCCTCGGTCGAGGTCGGCGACGGCCCGCACGGCCTGCGCAAGGAGACCGGCACCGACATGGTGTGGATCCCCGCGACCGCGTTCCCCACGGCCTCGGCCCTGGGTGCGTCCTGGGACCGGGACCTGGTGCGCCGGGTCGGCGCGGCGATCGGCTCGGAGGCCCGCGCCGAGGGCGTGCAGGTGGTGCTCGGCCCCGGGGTGAACATGAAGCGGTCCCCGCTGTGCGGGCGGAGCTTCGAGTACTTCTCCGAGGACCCGGTGCTGTCCGGCGAGCTCGGTGCCGCCTACGTCCGGGGCGTGCAGTCGGTCGGGGTCGGGACCTCGCTCAAGCACTTCGCGGCGAACAACCAGGAGACCGAGCGCACCCGGATCTCCGTCGAGGCGGACGAGCGCACGCTGCGCGAGATCTACCTCCCCGCGTTCGAACGGGTGGTGACGACCGCCGACCCGTGGACGGTCATGTGCTCCTACAACCGGCTGCACGGCGTGCACGCCTCCGAGCACCGCTGGCTGCTCACCGACGTGCTGCGTGACGAGTGGGGCTACGACGGCGCCGTGGTGTCGGACTGGAACGCGGTGCACCACCGGGTGCGCGCCCTCGCCGCCGGCCTGGACCTCGAGATGCCCGGCACCGGCGGGCGGACCGACGCCGAGGTGGTCGCGGCCGTGCGCGCGGGTGAGCTCGACGAGGCCGTCGTGGACGCCGCCGCGCGCCGGGTGCTGCGGCTGGTCTCCCGGGCGTACCCGGGGCCGGACCTGGTGGACGGTGCGGTGGTCGGGCTCGGCATCACCCCCGGGGAGCCCCTGACCGCGGACCAGCTCGCCGCGCTGCGGGCCGACGAGCACCACGCCCTCGCCCGCGAGGCCGCGGCCGGCTGCCTGACCCTGCTGCGCAACGAGCCCCGCGGCGGCGCGCCGGTGCTGCCGCTGGACCCCTCCGGCACACGGGTCGCCGTGGTCGGCGCGTACGCCGCGCACGCCCGGATCCAGGGCGGCGGCTCCTCCGGCGTGCAGCCCACCCGGGTCGACCACCCGCTCGACGCCCTGCGCGCGGCGCTCGGTGACCGCCTGACCTACGCCCCCGGCTACGTGCACACCCCGCTGAACCACTACCAGGACGACCTGCACGCGTGGCTCGCCGCGCACGGGGCGACCTTCGTCGACGACGGCACCGGACCGGCCCGCCGGTCCGCCGCGCTGGCGGAGGCCCTGCGGCTCGCCGCCGCCGTGGAGGTCGTCGCCGCCGCGCCGCCGTCCCCGGAGGCCGTGCGCCTCGCGGACCAGGCCGTCACGGTCGCCGCCGCGGCCGACGTGGTGGTCGCCTTCGTCGGGCTGCCGCTCGCCTTCGAGCAGGAGGCCGACGACCGCACCACCCTCGCCCTGCCCGGCGACCAGGTCGCCCTGCTCGGCCGGCTCGCGGACCTCGGGCGCCCGCTCGTCGTGGTCCTGTCCGCCGGCGCCGCCGTGACGATGGACCCCTGGCACGACCGGGTCGACGCGATCCTGCACGCCTGGCTGCCCGGCCAGGCCGGCGGCGGGGCGGTCGCCGACGTGCTGCTCGGGCGCGCCGAGCCCGCGGGCCGGGTCGCGGAGACCTTCCCGATGGCCCTCGCGGACACCCCCGGCCAGCCCGCGTGGACCGGCGAGCGCGGCACCGTGCACTACGGCGAGGGCGTGTTCGTCGGCTACCGCTGGTACGACGCCCTGCGCCGCGCCGTGCGGTACCCGTTCGGCCACGGGCTGTCGTACACGACGTTCGGCTACGCGGACCTGGACGTCGCGGTGCTCGACGCCGGCGCGGGCACCGTCCGGGTCGCGTGCAGCGTGACGAACACCGGGGACCGGCCCGGGTCCGAGGTGGTGCAGGTCTACGTGGGCGACCCCGACGCCACGGTCCGGCGGCCGGAGCGCGAGCTCAAGGGCTTCGCCAAGGTGAGCCTGGCCCCCGGGCAGACGACCCGGGTGACCGTCGACCTCACCGGGCGCGACTTCGCCTGGTGGGACGCCGCCGTGCACCGCCCGGACCGGCGCACCGGCGCATGGCGGCGCGAGGGCGGGGAGTTCGTGGTCGAGGTCGGCGCATCGTCCCGGGACGTGCGGCTGCGCGCGTCGGTCACGCTGCCGGACGACCCGGCCCTGCCGCCGGTCGTCCCGGACTCCGCGCTGCTGGATCTGGGGCTGGGGTCGCGGTTCACGGCGGGGTACCGGGGGTGAACGGCCCGGCGGGCGTGCTCGCTGTCAGGACCGGTCGCGCTCGGCGGCCAGCCGGGTCAGCACGTCCTCGGCGAGGTACAGGTACGACTCGGGCGGGTCGCTCATGACCACGTCGTCGTCGCCGTAGAGGCGCTGCACGATCGCGAGCGCCTGCGCCGGCTGAGTGAGGCCGAGGTGCGCGAAGAGCAGGACCAGGTCGTCGATGTCGCGCCCGGGCCGGGCGGCCACCATCTTCATCGCGAGCAGGTGCTCGGGCGACGCCAGCGCCACGGTGAGCCCGGGCAGCTCCAGGCCGACGGCGTCGGGATCGTCGGCGCCCGGGGTGAACGCGGCGACCGCGGAGTCGAGCCACCCGCGGGACAGACCGTGACGGCGGGCGACCTCGGCCGCGGCGACCCGCAGGTCGGCGGACCCGGACCGCAGCACCGCGTCCACGTCCCGGGTGGCACGTCGGGCGTCCAGGGTCAGGGCGATCGCCGCACCCCCGACCACGTACAGGTCCGCATGCAGCCCGCGGCCGGCCAGCTCGCGCCCGAGCTCGGCCAGCAGCGCGAGCAGGTCGTCCCGATCGAACGACTGCTCCCCCGCGCTCACGCCTGCTCCAGGTTGCGGGCGTCGAACCAGATGCCGAGCCGGCGGAAGTCGATCGGCGTGCGCTGCATGGTCTGCGCCCGGAGCGCCCGCTCGCCGGCGGGCCACCACCAGGTACCGAGCGTCTCCTTGCGGCTCCATCGCGGCGGTGCGACGCCGAGCCGGCGGCAGTGCCACTGCACGCAGCCACCGAGCAGGGTGTCCCACCGCACGTCACCCGTCGTGACGGGCTCGGCCAGCGCCGCCTCCAGCGCGTGCGCGGTCGCGGCGAGCGGCAGGCGGTTGACCCCGTCGAGCAGCAGCCGCAACGCCATCGCCTCGTCGCCGCGGCGCAGCTCGTCGGCCACCGCTGCTGCGGTCTCGGGCACCGTCGCCCACGCACGGGGAGCATCGGGGCGGGTGGCGTCCTCGACGGCGAATGCGCGCGCGACGGCGCGCATGTACGGGTCGCGGAGATCCGGGTCCAGCAGCACGCGCCGCCCGGCCCGACGCGCACGGAGCATCCCCGCACCGGCCAGCCGGCTCGTCTCCCGCGCCACGCTCGACGAGGGCGCGCCGATCGCACGGGCGATGTCGGTCGCGGAGTGCCCGCCGGCCGCGGACGCGACGAACCGGAGGACCCTCTCCTGCAGGTCGCTCCGGAAGATCGGCGCGGTCGCGGTGCTCACCGGACCACTCTATCTCTCAGATTGTGAGAGATGCAGCGCTCACCCGGCCGGCTGCTCCGCCAGCCCCGCGACCGGCTTGGTGCGCGAGCGGCCCGACGCGTCCTTGAGCACCACGTACTCCAGGTCCACGTGCGGCTCCAGCGCGCTGAACTTGTCGTTCGGCGCCCCGATCACCAGCTGGAACCCGAGCCCGCGCCAGGCGCCGATCGCGCGGCCGGTGAACCGGGCGTCCGCCTTGATGAGCGCCTCGTCCAGGAACACCGGCGCGTAGCGCG
>DAMBCY010000277.1:0-5584 GCA_032056255.1 Cellulomonas sp.
ATCGGCACCGTGTGGTCCGACCAGCCGGGCGTCTGGCGGTCCATGCTCGCGGTGCAGGCCGTCCCGGCGGTCGCGCTGTTCGTCGGCATGCTGCGGATGCCCGAGTCGCCGCGCTGGCTGCTGACGCAGGGGCGCGGGGACGAGGCGCTCGCGGTGCTGCGGCAGGTCCGGGACCCCGGGCGCGCGGCGGCGGAGCTGCGTGAGGTGCGCAGCCTCGTCGAGCACGAGCGCACGGAGCCGGGCGCCCGCGCCGGCTGGGCGGACCTGCGGCTGCCGTGGGTGCGCCGCCTGGTGCTGATCGGCGTCGGGGTCGCGGTGGTCAACCAGCTCGGCGGCATCAACGCCGTCATGTACTACGGCACCCAGCTGCTGCGGCAGTCGGGGTTCAGCGGGGACGTCGCGCTGGTGGCGAACGTGCTGAACGGCGTGTTCTCGGTGCTCGGCATGCTCATCGGCCTGCGGGTGATCAACCGTGTCCCGCGGCGGTCGCTGATGCTGGTCGGCCTCACCGGGATCATCGGCTCGCACCTGCTGATCGCGCTGTGCTCGGCGGCGCTGCCGGAGGGCACCGGCCGCTCGATCGCGGTGACGGCGTTCCTCGTGCTGTTCGTCGGGTTCAACCAGGCGTCGGTCGGTCTGGTGTGCTGGGTGGTCCTCGCGGAGCTGTTCCCGCTGCGGGTGCGTGGGTTCGCGATCGGGCTGTGCGTGTTCTGGAACTGGACCGCCAACGCGGTGATCAGCGGGTTCTTCCCGTCCGTCGTCGCGGGCATCGGCGTCAACGGGACGTTCCTGGCGTTCGCCGGCCTGAACGTGCTGTCGTGGCTGTTCGTGCGCTTCGTGCTGCCGGAGACGAGGGACCGGTCGCTGGAGCAGCTCGAGGAGGACTTCCGCGCCGCCCGCGCGTGAGGGGTGCGTCTGCGTGCTGAACGCGGCGCGCGCCGCACCGTGCCGATGGCGGACAATGGACCCAGCCGCCGTCCCCTCGACCCCGTCCCGCCAGGAGCACCCCGTGCCGCAGCAGCGCATCGCCATGCTGTCCGTGCACACCTCCCCGCTGGACCAGCCGGGCACCGGCGACGCGGGCGGCATGAACGTCTACGTCGCCGAGCTGTCCCGGGCGCTGGCCCGCCGCGGCGCCGTCGTGGAGATCTTCACGCGCGCGACCTCCTCCGCGCTCCCGGAGACCGTGCCGCTCGACGCGGGCGACGACCGGGTGCTCGTGCACCACGTCCTCGCCGGGCCGTACGAGGGGCTCGACAAGAACGACCTGCCCGCGCAGCTCTGCGCGATGACCGCGGGCGTGCTGCGGCTCGGCGCGACCCGGCCGGCCGGCTGGTACGACGCCGTGCACGCGCACTACTGGCTGTCCGGCCAGGTCGGCTGGCTCGCCGCGGAGCGCTGGGACGTCCCGCTGGTGCACACGATGCACACCATGGCCCGCGTGAAGAACGCGGCGCTCGCGCCGGGCGACAGCCCCGAGCCGGCGACCCGCGTCATCGGCGAGGAGCAGGTCGTGGCGGCCGCGGACGCGCTCGTGGCCAGCACCGCGGAGGAGGCGCACGACCTGGTCGGGATGTACGACGCGGACCCCGAGCGGGTGCACGTGGTCGCACCGGGTGTCGACCTGGGGACGTTCCGTCCGCGCGGTGCCGCCGAGCGGGCCGGGCTGCGCGCCGCGCTGGGCCTGCCCGCCGACCGGGACGTCGTGCTGTTCGCCGGCCGGATCCAGCCGCTCAAGGCGCCGGACGTGCTGGTGCGCGCCCTCGGGGTGCTCGCGTCGGCGGGGCGGCCGCTGCCGCTGCTGGTCGTGCTCGGCGGTCCGAGCGGGCGCGAGTCGGCGCTGCGGGAGCTGCGGGCGCTCGCGGCCACGGAGGGCGTCGCCGACCACGTCGTGTTCCGCCCGCCGGTCCCGCGCCCGGAGCTGGCCGGGTGGTTCGCGGCGGTGGACCTGGTCGCGATGCCGTCGCGGTCCGAGTCGTTCGGGCTGGTCGCCGTCGAGGCGCAGGCCGCGGGGACGCCGGTCGTGGCCTCGGCGGTCGGTGGGCTGCGGTCCGTCGTCGCCGACGGGGTGTCCGGGCGCCAGGTCCGCGGGCACGACCCCGCCGTGTGGGCGGACGCGCTCGCGACGACGCTCGCCGACCCGGCCGTGCGGGGCACCTGGCGGACCGCCGCACGGCGGGTGGCGGAGCAGTACGGCTGGGACGCGACCGCGGAGCAGGTGCTCAAGGTCTACGCGATGGCCGCCGAGCGGCGCGCCCGGTCGGGCGCCGCCGCCCGGGGCTGAGGCGCCCGGCTCAGACGGCCGGGTCCACCGGGTCGAGCACGAGCACCGGGATCACCCGGTCGGTCTTGAGCTGGTAGTCGGCGTAGTCCGGGTAGGCGGCGACGGCGCGCTCCCACCACAGGTCGCGCTCCGCCCCGGTGACCTCGCGCGCCACGTAGTCCCCGCGCGCCGGGCCGTCCTGCAGCTCGAGGTGCGGGTGGGCCAGCAGGTTCCGGTACCAGACCGGGTGCTTCGGGGCGCCGCCCAGCGAGGCGACGGCGGCGTACGAGCCCTCGTGCTCGACCCGCATCAGCGGGATCTTGCGGACGTTGCCGGACGCGGCGCCCAGCATGGTCAGCACGACGACGGGCATCCCGCGCATCGTCGTGCCCTCGGTGCCACCCGAGGACTCGTACAGCTCGACCTGCTCACGGGTCCGGGTGTCGGTGCTCGGGACGTACTCTCCGGTGATCGGCATACCGGCGGCAACACCGTCGCGGGTCGACATGTTCCAGCGGTCCAGGGGCCGAACGTCCCCCGGCGTCGGCCGTGCCGGTGGGGCAGGATGGGACCCATGACCTACACCCTCGTTCTGCTCCGCCACGGCGAGAGCGAATGGAACGCCAAGAACCTGTTCACCGGCTGGGTCGACGTCGCGCTGTCCGAGAAGGGCGTCGCGGAGGCCAAGCGCGGCGGCACCCTGCTGACCGACGCGGGCGTGCTCCCGGACGTCGTGCACACCTCGCTCCTGCGCCGCGCGATCACGACCGCGAACTACGCGCTCGACTCCGCCGACCGCCTGTGGATCCCGGTCAAGCGGTCCTGGCGCCTCAACGAGCGGCACTACGGCGCGCTCCAGGGCAAGGACAAGAAGCAGACGCTGAACGAGTACGGCGAGGAGCAGTTCATGCTCTGGCGCCGCTCCTACGACGTGCCGCCGCCGGACATCGAGCTCGGCTCGGAGTACTCGCAGGACTCGGACGCCCGCTACGCCGGTGAGCCGATCCCGCGCGCCGAGGCCCTCAAGCAGGTCCTCGACCGCGCGCTGCCGTACTGGCAGTCAGACATCGTCCCGGACCTGCAGGCCGGGAGGACCACCCTGGTGGCCGCGCACGGCAACTCGATCCGCGCGATCGTCAAGTACCTGGACGACGTGGACGACGCGACGATCGCCGGGATCAACATCCCCACCGGCATCCCGCTCGTCTACCACCTGGACGAGGCGACCCTGAAGCCCACGAACCCGGGCGGCACGTACCTCGACCCCGACGCGGCCGCGGAGGCCATCGCGGCCGTCGCGAACCAGGGTCGCTGACCCCGGCGCACCACCCGCACGACGCCCGAGGGCCCGGTACCGACACCCGTCGGTACCGGGCCCTCCGGCGTGACCCGGGTGCCGAGGGGTGCCCAGGGGTGTTGAGGGTGTCGAGGGTGCCGACCCCGGGGCGAGGGAGGCCCCGCGCGGGGCCTCCCCCGCCGCGCGGAGACCACCCTCGCCGTCCGGGAGGCACCGCGGGGTGGTGGGCCCCGGGGCCGCGCGTCAGCGCGTGGTGGTCGGGTCGCCGGCGAACTCGCCGGTGACCAGGTACGTGATGCGGCGCGCGACGGAGACGGCGTGGTCGCCGAACCGCTCGTAGTAGCGCCCGAGGAGCGTGACGTCGACGGTCTGCTGCGCGGTGCCGGCCCAGCTCGGGCCGAGCAGGGCCCGGAACGTGTCCTCGTGCAGCGAGTCGAGCAGGTCGTCGTCGCGCTCGATGCCCTCGGCCTCGGCGAGGTCGTGGGTGGTGAGCACCTGGGTGGTGCGCTGCGCGACGCGGCGCGCGGCGTCGTCCATCTCGGTGAACACGCCGACCAGCGCGGGGTCGACCGCGGCGCGCGGGTACCGGGCGCGGGCCACCTGGGCGACGTGCCGGGCGAGGTCGCCCATCCGCTCCAGCGTGGCGCTCATCCGCAGGGCCGACACGACGACGCGCAGGTCGGTGGCGACGGGCTGCTGCTGGGCCAGCAGCAGCACGCAGCGCTCGTCCAGGTCGCGCTCCAGGGCGTCGATCGCGAGGTCGTCGGCGATCACGGACTCCGCCAGCGCGAGGTCCTGGCGCAGCAGGGCCTGGCCGGCCGCCGTGATCGCGTGCTCGACCCGGCGGCTCATCGCGACCAGGTCGTCCCCGAGCTGCTTGAGCTCGGCGTCGAAGATCTCCCGCATGGTTTCCTCTCGGTGCGCGCGAGGGCGCGCAGGTCGCAGAACAGTCCGGGTCCACGCTGCCACGGCCAGGTGAACGGCCGGATGAACGTGAGCCCGCCCGCAGGTGAACGGCGGTGAACACTTGGCGAGCCGGCGCGTGACGGGCGCTCGCGGCCCGCTGCACGCCTCCGGCGACCGTACGCTGACGCACGTGGAGGGTCTGAACGGTCTCGTCGTGCTGCTCGCCGGCGCCCTGGGTCTGGTCACCGGCATCGGTGCGACGCTGGCGTTCCGGTTCAGCGAACGCGCGCAGCACACGGTGCCCGAGCTGCCGGAGCCGCCGCTCGACGACGGGCTGGTCCGGGTGCTGACGGTGCTCCGGTCGGCGGCGGTCGTGCTGGACGACGACGAGCACGTGGTGCGCGCCAGCCCGCCGGCCTACGCGTTCGGCGTGGTGCGGGACGGCGCGATCGTGCACGCGGCGGTCCGGGACCTGATCGCCGACGTCCGGCGCACGGGCGTGATCCGGGACGAGGAGCTGGAGCTGCCGCGCGGCCCGCTGGGCCACGGCACCCTGATGCTGCAGGTCCGCGTCGCGCAGGTCGGCCCGGGCCTGCTGCTGGTGCTCGCGGAGGACCGGACGCAGGCCCGCCGGCTGGAGGCGATCCGCCGCGACTTCGTGGTGAACGTGTCGCACGAGCTCAAGACCCCGGTCGGCGCGCTGTCGCTGCTGGCCGAGACGGTGCAGGACGCGGCGGACGACCCGGTCGCGGTACGGCGGTTCGCGGGCCGGATGGTGAACGAGTCGCAGCGGCTGTCCGCGCTGGTGCACGAGATCCTCGAGCTGTCGCGGCTGCAGGTCGCCGGAGCCCTGAAGGACATCGTGGTCGTCGACGTCGACACGGTGGTCGCCGAGTCGGTGGACCGCGCGCGGACCGGCGCCGCGGCGAAGCAGATGGCGTTCGACGTCGGCGGCGCGACCGGCACCCAGGTGTACGGCGACCACGCGATGCTGGTGCAGGCGGTGCGCAACCTGCTGGACAACGCCGTCGCCTACTCCGCGGAGGGCACGCACGTGGGCGTGGGCGTCCGGATGCAGGACGGGCTGGTCGAGATCGCGGTCGTGGACCAGGGGATCG
>DAMBCY010000278.1:0-5570 GCA_032056255.1 Cellulomonas sp.
CCCGGCATCATCTGGGCGCTCACGGTGACCGAGGTCGCGGTGCTGGTCGTCGGGGCGGTGCTGTGGCTGGTGTCGCGTCGCTCCATCGACCAGGGGCTGGCCGCGGGCAGCCCCGAGCGGGCGGAGGAGGCGCTGGCAGCGGCATGAGACCCTCGCGGACGAGCCCCGCCCCGCACGAGGACCCGGCTCAGCCCCCGGCCGGCTCCCGCAGCACCGGCCACGCCCCGTCCGACGTGTTCGCGACCACCGTCACCGTGACCCCGGTCCGCGGGTCGTGCCGGGTGCGTGCGGACACCCCTGCGTCGTAGCCCTCCAGCACCAGGTCGCCGGAGTCGAGCCCGAGCCAGAACCCGCGTCCGTACCGCATGGCCTCCTCCGGCACCGTGCTCACCGGCTCCGTGAGGAACGCCACCGTCCGCGGCGTGACGACGCGGCCGGCGGTCAGCGCCCGCCAGAACGCCGCGAGGTCGCCGGCGGTCGTCACCGCGCCGCCGTCGCCCGTGGCCCGGACCGGCAGGTGCAGCGCGTTGGTCCGCAGGCCGTCCTCGCCCAGGTAGCCGAGCGCGACGTCGCCGGGGAGCTCGTCAGTGCGCGGGAAGCCGCTGCGGTCCATCCCGGCGGGACGCAGCACCCGCTCGGTGACCAGCTCGGGGTAGGCGGTGCCGCTGACCCGCTGCGCGACCAGGGCGAGCAGCACGAACCCGGAGTTGTTGTAGGCGAAGCCCGCACCCGGCTCGGCCTCCTGCGGGTGCCCGTCGAGCACCGGGAGGAACGCCTCGGTGTCGTCGAGCAGGTGCACGGGCACGCTCAGGACGTAGTCGGTGATGTCGCCGCCGGCGTCCTCGTCCAGGTAGTCGCCGATCCCCGAGGTGTGGCTGAGCAGGTGGGCGACCGTGACCCGGTCGTCGACGAGCGGCAGGTCGGCGCCGAGCCAGGTCCGCACGGGGTCGTCGAACCCCAGCAGCCCCTCCTCGACGAGGCTCGCGACGGCGAGCGCCGTGAAGCCCTTCGACACGCTCGCCACGCCGAACCGGTGGTCGACCGTGTTCGGCAGGCCGTGCGCGCGGTCCGCGAGGCCGTAGGCGTGCGCGAACAGCGTCTCGTCCTCCCGGTCGACGCGCACGACGCCGCTGAACCCCGATGCCAGGGCGCGGTCGTGCAGGGCGGGTCCGAGGGCGTCCGGTTCGGTGGGCACGGACCGACGCTAGCCCGACCCGGTCTCCGGGCCCAGCTCATTCCCGCCCGGGCACCGGGATCGCGCCCTGCGGCAGCGCGAGGCGATCGCGGCGGGGCCCGCGTCAGCCGTGCGAGGGCTCGCCGGTGCCGGTGACCGCCGTGAGCAGCAGGGCCGCGTCGCTCAGGGCCTCGACGCCGTGCCGGTCGTGGGTGAGCGTCGTGAGGAACCCGGTCGGCAGGGTGTCGACGTGGTCGGCCGTCGTGACGCCGACGGTGCCGCGCAGCACGAGGATGCTGCCGGCCGGGGGCGAGTTGTGCTCGGCGAGCCGTGTCCCCCGGGTCAGGGCGATCACGGTCTGCCGGAGCGGGCCGTCGTGCACGACGATCCGGGCGCTGCGGCCGTGCGGGTCCTCGTGGGCGAGGGCGAGCTGCTCCTGGGCGAGCTGGTGCACGTCCATGGGGGTCCTTCCGTCGTCGTCGGCGGGGGCGTCGAGGACCACTCTGGCACGGCGCCGGATCCACCGGAGGGTGGACCCGGTCTCCGTCGCGGGTCCGATGACGCGGCCGGCCCACCGGGGGCAGGGTGGCCGTGTGCCCCGGACCGCCGGCTCCCCGATGAGCGACACCCGCGCCCGACGGCGCGCGGACCTGCTCGCCCGGCGCCGGCGCGCCCGCACCCGGCTGTCGCTCGACGTGGTGCTCCGGCTGACGACGGACCCGGACCAGCGGCGCGTGCCCGGCACCCGCTGAGCCCGGTCAGGCGCGCTCGGCGGGCAGGGTGCACGTCCAGCCCGCCGCGAGCAACCGGGGCAGCACGGCGCGCACGGCCGCGACGGTCCCCCACCGCTCGCCGCCGCCGTCGTGCGCGAGCAGCAGCCCGCCCGGCCGCACCCCGGCGAGCAGCCGGGCGGTGAGCACGGGGACGTCCTGGGTGAGCCAGTCGCCGATCACGGTCCCCAGCCCGAGCGGCTGCATCCCGAGACCCGCGGCGACGGCGGCGGTGCCGCCCCACGACCCGTTCGGGGCGCGGAAGTACGGCACGGGTGCGCCGGGGTCGTCGAGCGCGTGCCGGATGGTGCGCAGGGTGTCCAGCAGGTCGGCGCGCACGCGCCCGGGAGGCCAGTCCCCCATGTCCGCGAAGGTGCTGCCGTGGTTCGCGAGGACGTGCCCCTCGGCGACGGTCCGCCGGAGCACGGCGGCGCCGCCGCGGGCGCGCACCTGCGCCCCGACCACGCAGAACGTGGCCCGGACCCCGTGCTCGCCGAGCAGGTCCAGCAGCGCGTCGGTCGGGCCGGGCACCGGCCCGTCGTCGAACGTCCAGGCGAGCACCCGGCCGGTGCCGCGGGCGGTCTCGACCAGGCCGGTCCCGGGCGCCCCGGCGCCCCCCGGGCGCCCCGGTGCGGTGCGGTGGTCGGTGGTCACCGTGCGTGGGCTCCCTCCGTGGCGGGCCCGCGTCGTCGTCGGGCGGGTAACGTGTCCGTCGCCGCGCCGTCCGGGTGCGGGGACCGTCGGACCGGGCGGCGTGGAAAGCGTTATCGATAACGTTGTCGGCACGCTACCATCTTCGCCATGGGGCAACGAGTGACCATCACCGACGTCGCGCGGACGGCGGGCGTGTCCGTGGCGACGGTGTCCAAGGTGATCAACGGTCGCTACGGCGTCGCGCAGGCCACCTCCGCCCGGGTCACCGAGGTGATCGAGTCCCTCGGCTACGAGTCGAGCCTGGTCGCCCGCAGCCTGCGCTCGCACCGCACCCACGTGATCGGCATCCTGGTCGCCGAGTTCGAGCCGTTCTCCGCGGAGATCCTCAAGGGGGCCGCGGGGGCGCTCGCCGACACGGGCTACGAGCTGCTCGCCTACACGGGCGGCCTCCAGGGCCGCGGCGCCGGGTGGGAGCGGCGGTACCTGTCCCGGCTCAGCGGCACGCTCGTCGACGGCGCGGTCCTGGTCACCCCCACCGTGGTCGAGGCGGGCGCGGGCATCCCGGTCGTCGCGATCGACCCGCACACCGGCCCGACGGGCCTGCCCGCCGTGGACTCCGACAACCTCGCCGGGGCCGTGCTGGGCACCGAGCACCTGCTGGGCCTCGGGCACCGGCGCATCGGCTTCGTCGGCGGCCGCCCCGACCTGGAGTCCTCTCGGCTGCGCGAGCAGGGCTTCCGCCAGGCGATGGCGGCCGCGGGCGCGGCCGTCGACGAGGTCCTGGTCCGCGCCGGCGACTACCGCAAGGAGTCGACCTGGGAGCCCGTGCGCGACCTGCTGCAGCTGCCGGACCGTCCTACCGCGATCTTCGCCGCGAACGACCTGTCGGCCTTCGCGACGCTCGAGGTGGCGCGCGACCTGGGCCTGCGGGTCCCCGCCGACCTGTCGGTCATCGGGTTCGACGACATCCCCGAGTCCGCGCAGACCGATCCGCCGCTAACCACCGTGCACCAGCCGATCCAGCAGATGGGCGCCGCGGCGATCGGGCTGCTCACCGCCCTGCTGGACGGGGGCGACGTCGCCGAGCCGCACGTGCGGCTGCCGACGTCGCTCGTCGTCCGGGGCACCACCGCCCCGATCTGACCGCTCAGGACGCCGGCAGGTCGATCGTCTCCCCCGGCGCCACGCGGCGGTACTCCGCGCCGCCCAGGCCGCCGACCAGCCGGTCGACGAGCGCGTGCCCGCGCCCGGACAGGATCGCGTCGTGGATCGGCACCGCCAGCCCGGGCCGCACGGCCCGCACGTAGTCGATCGCGTCGGCCAGCCGCATCCACGGCCCGGCGACGGGGACGAGCAGCACGTCCACGCCGACCCCGTCCGGCGGCGGCGTGAAGGAGTCGCCGGGGTGCAGCACGGTGGTCGCGCCCTCGACCAGGTAGGCGACGTTCGCCGCGCGCGGCACGTCGGGGTGGATCACCGCGTGCCGGCCGCCGAGCACCCGGACCGCGAACCCCACGACGTCGAGCTCGTCGCCCGGCGCCACCGCGTGCACGCGGCCGGCCGGGGCGCCCGCCTCCGCGAGCTGCGCGACGACGGCCTGCGGCGCCCGGACCTCCAGGTGCGGCCGCGCCTGCAGCGCCGCCAGCAGCCGCGGGGCGTCGAGGTGGTCGACGTGCTCGTGGGTGACCAGGACGGCGTCGGCCCGGTCCAGCACGGCCGGGTCCCCGAACGTGCCGGGGTCGACGACGAGCCGGTTCCCGTCGCGCTCCAGCGCGACGCCGGCGTGACCGGCGTGGGTGAGGGTGGTGGTCATGCCCGTCAGCATCGCCCCGGACGGTCCCGGCGTCGAACCGGCGGCCGGTGCCGCCCCGGGGTGGGAACGCGCGCACCGGCGATTCCCCGACCGTGCGCCCGTCCGGCTACCGTGTGGCCTGTGCTGGTGCTGGGAGTGTGCTCGCTCAAGGGCGGCGTGGGGAAGACATCGGTGACCCTCGGGCTCGCCTCGGCGGCGCTCGAGCGCGGGCTGCGGACGCTGGTCGTCGACCTCGACCCGCAGGGCGACAGCACGCTCGCGCTGGCCCCCGACCCGGCGGGGTCGGACGTCGCCGGTGTGCTGGACTCCCCCACGGCCGAGACGATCGCGGGCGCGACCGCACCCAGCGCGTGGGCCGAGGCCGGCCTCGACGTGCTGGTCGGGTCGGCGGCGTCGGCGCGGCACGACGCGTACGACGGTGCGGCCACCGACGTGGACCGGCTGCGGTTCGCCCTGGCCTGGGTGCACGACTACGACCTCGTGCTCGTGGACTGCCCGCCGTCGCTGGGCGGGCTGACCCGCACGGGTCTCACCGCCTGCGACCGGGCCGTGGTCGTGACCGAGCCGGGCCTGTTCTCGGTGACCGCCGTCGGCCGGGCGATGCGCACGATCGACGACCTGCGCCGGGGGCCCGCCGGTCAGCTGCAGCCGCTGGGTGTCGTCGTGAACCGGGTCAGGGCGCGGTCGGTCGAGCAGGCGTTCCGGCTCGAGGAGCTGCGGGGGCTGTACGGCCCGCTGGTGCTCACGCCGTTCGTGCCCGAACGGGCCGCGCTGCAGCAGGCGCAGGGCGCTGCGCAGCCGGTGCACGCCTGGCCGGGGCCTGGCGCCCGCGAGGTGGCGGCGGCGTTCGACGAGCTGCTGGACCGCGCGCTGCGCGCCCCCCGGACCTGAGCCCGGGGCGAGACCGCGCCGTCCGGGCGGCGGGGGCGGGGATCAGCCCGCGCAGCCGCAGCTCCCCCGCGGGATGAACCGCGTCGGCAGGATGCGGAACTCCGGGTCGCCCTGCGGGTCCTGCACCCGGTCGGCGAGCAGCCGGACGGCGGCGCGGCCCATCTGCTCGAAGGGCTGCCGGACCGTCGTGAGCGTGGGCGTCGACAGCCGGCCGGCGAGGATGCCGTCGAACCCGGTGACCCGGACGCGTCCGGGGACGTCGACCCCA
>DAMBCY010000279.1:0-5543 GCA_032056255.1 Cellulomonas sp.
AGTTGTTCTTGGCGCCGGTGCCCATCGGCACGATGCCCTTGCCCAGGTTCAGCACCTCCTGCGGCGGCGCGTCCCAGATCTCCCGGCGGGCGGCGTCGATGGCGTCGACCACCTCCGTCACGGAGCCGACCGTCGTGCGGATCTCGGCCTTGGCGACCACTGGCACCTCCAGATGCGTCTGCGGAGCACGCGACCGTGCGTCGTGCTCGGGATGGGGCGACGCTAGGTGGCGAGATCCTGGGGCGTCAACCAGTGGTTGTGGCTTTCACGTGATGACATCTAGGCTCTCCGTAGGGGTGCGATACCGCCGCGACATCACCCGAAACCACCCGGAAACACGAACTGCGTTCCGGACGACATGATCGCGGCTACCGTTACACCCGGTTCACATCAGATGGGATGTGATTCCGCTAGATGAAAGAGGGGGCATCAGTATGACATCCGTCACACCGGAAGGGTCGACCCGGTCCGTCGACCGGGCGCTCCACCTGCTCGCCGCGGTCCTGGAGTCGACGACCGACGGGACGCTCACCGACCTCGCCCGGGCCACGGGTCTCTCCGCCTCGACCGCGTCCCGCCTGCTGGCCACCCTCGCCCAGCACGGCCTGGTCGGCCGTCGCGAGGACGGGACCTTCCACGCCGGGGTGCGCATGATGCAGCTCGCCGCCACCACGCTGCGCGACGTCACCCTCTACGAGCGGTGCGGGCCGCACCTGGACGCGCTCGTCGAGAAGACCGCCGAGACCGCCAGCCTCGGGATCGCGGGCGACCCGGGAGAGGTGCTCTACCTGCGCCAGGTGTCCTCGCCGCGCCAGGTGCAGACCGCCGTGTGGACCGGCCGCACCATCCCCCGGGCCGGGACCGCCCTCGGCGCGGCCCTCGACGGCAGCGTGACCCCGCGGGGGTTCGTCACCTCGCAGCGCGCCGACTCGGACGTGAGCGCCGTCGCCGCGCCCGTCATCGGGCCCGACGGCACCATCGTCGGCGCGATCAGCGTGAACGCGCCCGCCTACCGCACCTCGGCCGAGGACCTCGAGCGGTACGGCGCCGTCCTCGCCGAGCACGCCCAGGCGCTGTCGGTCGAGCTCGGCGCACCGCGCCACCTCGTCGGGGACCCCGTGGCGCACCCGCGGCCCTGACGCCGCGTCCCCCGGCCGGGGACGCGAGCGGCGGTCAGACCTCCGCCGGGCGGTACCGGAACCGGCCCACCGCCGCGCGCAGCCGGCCGGACACGGCCGCGAGGTCCGCCGCCGCCCGGCGCGACTCCGCCGAGCCGTCCCGGGTCACCGAGGCGGCCCGGGCGACGCCCACGATGTTCGCCGCGATCTCCCCCGACCCGCCCGCGGCCTCCGCGACGTTCCGCCCGATCTCCGCCGTCGTCGCCGTCTGCTCCTCGACGGCGGCGGCGACGGTGCTCTGCAGCTCGTGCACGGAGGCGACGACGCGGGAGATCTCCGCGATGGCCTCGACCGCGCGGGCCGCGTCCGCCTGGATGGCGTCGACCCGGCGCGCGATGTCCTCGGTCGCGGCGCCCGTCTCCTGCGCGAGGTCCTTCACCTCGCCGGCCACCACGGCGAACCCCTTGCCCTCCTGCCCGGCCCGCGCCGCCTCGATGGTCGCGTTGAGCGCCAGCAGGTTGGTCTGACCGGCGATGGCGGCGATGGACTTCACGACGTCGCCGATCTCCCGGCTGGACTCCCCGAGCCGCGCGACGACCTCGCTGGTCTCGACGGCCGAGCGGGCCGCCTGGTCGCTGATCCGCGCCGCCTCGGCGGTGGACCGGCTGATCTCCTGGATGGACGCGTCCATCTGCTGCGCGCCGGCCGCGACGGTCTGCGTGGTGCGGGACACCTGCTCGGCCGCGGCGGAGACCACCCCGGCCTGCGCCTCGGTCTGCTCGGCCTGCACCGCGATCTGCTCCGCCGACCCGGACAGCTGCTCGGCAGCGGCCGCCAGCGTCGCGGAGGTCGCGTCGATGTCCCCCACGACGCCCCGCAGCGTGCCGATCGCGCGGTCCAGCGCCTGCGCCGCGAGCCCGGGCTCGTCGCGGGTGGTGAGCCCGGCCTCGACGGTCAGGTCGCCGTCCGCGAGCGCCTCGCACGCGATCCGCACCCGGTCGACCGCCCGCACCACCCCGCGCGCGGTCGCCAGGCCGAGCCAGAGCGCCGCGACCAGCCCCGCCCCGAGCAGCACCAGCACGAGCGTCCGGTTCGTGCCGTACTCGCCGTGCGCCTGCTCGACGGACGCCGCCGCGGACGCCTTCTGCGCCTCGACCATGGTGCCGAGCGCGTCCATCATCTGCGTGATGAGCGGTGCGGCCTGCGCGTCGCGGGCGTTCTGCCAGGCGGTGAGGTCGCCGTCCTGCGCCGCGGGGACCAGCGTGCCGTCCCGCACGCCCTGGTAGCCCACCAGCGCGTCGGAGAACGTCGTCACCGCCGCGGCGAGCTCCGGGTCCGCCGCACCGTCGCCGGAGCCCGCGCCGGCCAGCGCCGCGACGGCCTCGACGTTCTCCGCGATCTGCCCGTCGAGGTACCGCATGTCCGAGACGAAGCCGTCCCGGGAGGCCTGGTCGTCGGCGAGGGCGTGGCTGGTCACGTCCAGACGCATCTCGAGGGTGGCCCGGCGGATGTCCGCGACGTGCTCGAAGCCCAGGAGGTCCTCGGCGTACACGCTCTCGGTCGAGGCGTCGGTCCGGGCCAGGGCGGCCAGGCCGACCGCGCCGACGACGCCCGCGACGAGCACGCCCAGTCCCGCGGCGACCACGATGCGGGGTCGCACGCCCACGTCGGCGAGCCGGCGGCGACGCCGTCGGACCCCCGCGTCTCCCGGGTCGGCGACGGGTTCCGGCTGGCGTGCGCGCTTCGACATGGGTCCTCTTCTGCGAGTCCGAGCGACGGCGGGTGGCCCGGGGGTCACACCCTGTGCCGCCCCATCGGACCGGTTCACCCGGTGCGGATGGGACAGAGGTCCCGGATCCCGGCGGCGAGCGTGCTTCTGCCGTCGCCGACGGCGGATTCACCCGGCAGGATGACGAGATGGACCTGCCCGTGATGCCGCCCGTGTCGCCCATGCTGGCCAAGGCCGTGCCGGAGATCCCCGACGTGGGGCACACGGAGCCGAAGTGGGACGGCTTCCGGACCATCGTGTTCCGCGACGGCGACGAGGTGGTGCTCGGCAGCCGGAACGAGAAGCCGATGACCCGGTACTTCCCGGAGCTCGTCGAGCAGCTGCGCGCACAGCTGCCCGACCGCTGCGTCGTCGACGGCGAGATCGTGCTCGTCGACGGCGACCGGCTGGACTTCGACGCGCTGCAGCAGCGCATCCACCCGGCCGAGAGCCGCGTCCGGCTGCTGGCCGAGCGGACGCCGACGTCGTTCGTGGCGTTCGACCTGCTGGCGCTCGGCGACACGGACCTCATGCGCACCCCGTTCCGCGACCGCCGGGCGCGCCTGGTGGACGCGCTGGGCGGGGCGCAGCCCCCCGTGCACGTCACCCCCGCCACCGCGGACCTCGCCGAGGCCCGGGACTGGTTCCGGCTGTTCGAGGGCGCGGGGCTGGACGGCGTGTTCGCGAAGCCGCTCGACGGCACCTACCAGCCGGACCGGCGTGCGATGTTCAAGATCAAGCACGCGCGCACGGCGGACTGCGTGGTCGCCGGGTTCCGCTGGCACAAGTCCGGGCCCGTCGTCGGCTCGCTGCTGCTGGGGCTCTGGACGGACGACGGCCGGCTGCAGCACGTGGGCGTCGCCGCGTCGTTCCCGATGGCCCGCCGCAGGACCCTGCTCGACGAGCTCGCGCCGTACCGGGGCGGGGACCTGTCCGGCCACCCGTGGGCGGCCTGGGCCGACCAGGACGCGCACGCCGGCCACCGGCTGCCCGGCGCGGTCAGCCGGTGGAACGCCACGAAGGACCTGTCGTTCGAGCCGCTGCGCCCCGAGCTCGTCGTCGAGGTCGCCTACGACCACATGGAGGGCGACCGGTTCCGGCACACGGCGCAGCTCAGGCGCTGGCGGCCCGACCGGGACCCGGCCACCTGCACCTACGCCCAGCTCGAGGAGCCGGCGGGCTTCGGGTTCTCCCAGGTGCTCGCGCCGCCGCCGGAGGACCGCCGCGCGCCGGGACCGCCCCGCTCGTAGGGTCGGGCGATGAGCACTCGCGCACCGCACCACGTCGTGGTCGTCGGCTCCGGGTTCGGCGGGCTGTTCGCGACGCAGGCCCTCGCCGGCGCACCGGTCCGGGTGACCGTGATCGACGGCACCGCCACGCACCTGTTCCAGCCGCTGCTCTACCAGGTGGCGACCGGCGTGCTGTCCGTCGGGGAGATCGCCCCGGCGACCCGGGACGTGCTGCGCCGGCAGCGCAACGCCCGGGTGCTGCTCGGCGTCGTCACGCGGATCGACGTCGCGGAGCGCGTGGTCGTCTCGTCCTCGCCGATCGGCGAGACCCGCACCCCGTACGACTCGCTGATCGTCGCGGCCGGCGCCGGCCAGTCCTACTTCGGCCACGACCGGTTCGCCGACCACGCGCCCGGCCTGAAGAGCATCGACGACGCCCTGGAGCTGCGCGGGCGGGTGTTCGGCGCGTTCGAGCTTGCCGAGCTGGCGACCGACCCCACCGACCGCGCGCGGCTCACCACCTTCGTGGTGGTCGGCGCGGGCCCCACCGGCGTGGAGATGGCCGGCCAGCTGGCCGAGCTGGCGCACCGGTCGCTGCGCGGCAACTTCCGGCACCTGGACCCGGCGCAGGCCCGGATCCTCCTGGTCGACCCGGTGCCGAAGGTGCTGCCCGGCTACCCCGGGCGGCTGCAGGACGCGGCCGCGCGCACCCTCGAGAGGCTCGGCGTCGAGCTGCTCCTGGGCCGCACGGTCGTCGACGTCACCGCCGACGCCGTCGAGGTCGAGGACCCCGACGGTGCCCGCACCCGGATCGCCGCCCAGACCAAGGTCTGGGCCGCGGGCGTCGCGGCCTCCCCGCTCGGCCGCAGCCTGGGCGAGCAGACCGGCGCCGAGGTGGACCGCGCCGGGCGCGTGGTCGTCGAGCCCGACGGCTCCCTGCCGGGGCACCCGGAGGTGTTCGTCGTCGGCGACATGGCCGCCCGGCCCGGCGTGCCCGGCGTCGCCCCCGCGGCGATGCAGACCGGCCGGTACGCGGCGCAGCAGATCGTCCGGCGGCTGCGCGGCGAGCCGTCGGCGGGCCCGTTCGTCTACCGGGACAAGGGCAGCCTGGCCACGGTGTCCCGGTTCCAGGCGGTCGCCGCGATCGGGCCGGTGCACACGTCGGGCGTCGTCGCCTGGCTGCTCTGGCTGGGCGTGCACCTGGTGTACCTGGTCGGCTTCAAGAACCGGATCACCACCCTGCTGCACTGGGCGGTGTCGTTCGTCGGGCGGGGCCGGTCCGAGCGCACCGCGACCTGGCAGCAGGTGGTCGGTCGCACCGCGCTGCGGGCCCGCGGGGCGGAGCACCCGACCCACCGGGCGGGCGAGGTCGCGGGCTCCTGACCCCGCCACCGCGCACCGCCCCCGGTCAGCGGTCCCGCTTCTCCC
>DAMBCY010000280.1:0-5533 GCA_032056255.1 Cellulomonas sp.
CGGGTGCAGCACGTTCGGGCGGAGCGCCACGATCAGCTTCAGCGTGCTGGTCAGCTGGCTGAGGGCGTCGGCCACCCCGATCGAGCTGAAGCCCTTCGAGCCGTAGGGCACGAGGGTGTAGTCGAAGCCGGCCTCCTCGAGCGCGGCGGCGTACCGGCGCAGGTAGTCGCGGTCGACGTCCGCGCCCGGGCGGGGGTGGAGGTCCGAGGCGTCGCGGACGTGGACCTGGCTGACGAGCTCGACGGTCATGAGGGCTGCTCCTGGAGGAGGGGGTGGGGGAGGTGACCCGGCTCGGCACCGGTCGCCACGGGACGCCCGGGCAGGGACGACCACTGCGACCAGGAACCGGGGTAGAGGACCGGCCGGTGACCGGCCAGGGTCAGCGCGAGCGCCTCGTGCGCGGCGGTGACGCCGGAGCCGCAGTACACGCCGACCGGCTCACCGGGGCTGAGCCCGAGGGCCGCGAACCGGTCGGCGAGCGCGGCCGGCGGCAGCAGCCGCCCGTCGGCGAGGTTGTCGGTGGTGGGCGCGCTGAGGGCGCCGGGGATGTGCCCGGCCCGCGGGTCGACGGGCTCGACCTCGCCCCGGTACCGCTCGGCGGCGCGGGCGTCCAGCAGCCGGCCGGACGCCGCGAGGGCGGCCGCACCGTCCGCGTCGACCGTCGGCAGGTGGCCGCCGTCGAGCACGACGTCCCCCGGGGCCGGGTCCGGCTCGTCACCGGACCGCAGCGGCAGCCCGGCCGCGCGCCAGGCGGCGAGCCCGCCGTCGAGCAGCCGGACGTCGTCGACCCCGGCCCAGCGCAGCAGCCACCAGGCGCGCGCGGCCGAGAGCCCGCCGGCGTCGTCGTAGACGACCACGGTCGCGCCCGTGCGCAGCCCCCAGCCCCGGGCGGCGGCCTGCAGGTCCGCGACCTCCGGGAGCGGGTGCCGTCCCTCCCCGGGCCGTCCCGGCCGCGCCAGCGCGGCCTCGAGGTCGACGTGCACCGCGCCCGGCACGTGCCCCTCGCGGTAGGCGGGCCGGCCGTCCGGCACGGCGAGGGTCCACCGCACGTCGAGCACGTGCACGCCGGCGGGTGCGGTGGACGTCAGGGCGTCGAGACCGGTGGCGGAGATCAGGACGGGCGGACGGTGGGGACGCTGCTCGGGCATGGCACGGCCTTCGGGTGGGTGCGGCTGGGGGAGCCGCGCGGGGCGGCGGGCGCGCCGAGGGCGCGCCGGAGGCGGGGTGGGAGGGCGCGCGCACCGGGGCGCGCGCCCGGGAGGAGCCGGTCCCGTGCCGGGGCACGGGACCGGTCGAGGCACGGGGGTGCCCGGGACGCGGCGGGGCCGGTGGCCGTCCGCCGCGTCGGGACCGGCGGCGGGGCGGGGCCCGCACGGCGGCCGGCCGGTCGCCCGCGACCCGGGCGGGCGGTTCAGCGACCGGCCGGTGGTCCCGCGCTCCCGGGGACGCTCAGCGCGGCGGTGTCAGGCCCGACAGGAACATCGGCGGTCGAGCCGGCCGCCCGTGGCCGGGCGGGTGCGTCGCTCGCCAGCGGCCGGGTGCCTCATGGTCCTCACGCTAGGTCGCCCGTCGCACGGGCGTCCAACGACGTTTCCCGATCGGTTCCCATCGGGTCCGCCGATGGGTCGGTCAGCGCGTCGAAGAACTCCTCCATCGCCGTCAGGGCGGCGGACTCGACGTCGAGGTCCAGCCCGCGCCGCGTCGCCAGGTGCACGCCGATGACGCCGAGCGCGGGCAGGTCGTCCCGGACCACCAGCCCGTGCGGCGCCGCGCCGGCGCTCGGGAGCACGGCCACGCCCAGACCGGCCCGGGCGGCCGCGATCACCCCCTCGAGGCTGGTCGACTCGGCCGTCACCTCGACCCGGTGCCCGGCCGTCCCCAGCTCCGCCAGCGCTCGCTGGCGCATCCCGCACGGCTCGGAGTAGGCCACCAGGGGCACCCCGCCGTCCGGCAGCGGCACCTCCAGGCCCGGCCGCGCGTACCAGTGCAGCGGCAGCGCGCCCACCCGGCGACCCGGGGTGTCCCCGGTCAGGCCCAGGATGATCGCCACGTCGATGTCCCCGTGCGTGACCGCCTCGGTCATCTGCGTCGACCGGTCGATCGAGAACTGCACCGGCCGGCCGGGGTAGGCGTCCCGCAGCGTGCCGAGCAGCTGCGGCAGCACCTGCTCGGCCGCCGTCTCGGTCGACCCGATCACGAGGGTGCCGCGCCCGGACGCGTCGAGGCGGGACAGCGCCTCGTCGTGCACGGCCAGGATCCGGCGCGCCTCGGTCAGCAGCCGCTCCCCGTCCGTGGTGAACCGGGCCTGACGCCCGTGCCGCTCGACGAGGGTCTGCTTGAGCCGGCGCTCCAGCCCGCGCACGTGCTGGCTCACGGTCGGCTGGCTCAGGTGCAGGGCGGACGCGGCCCGGCCGAAGCCGCCGCAGTCCGCGATGGCCACGAAGCTGCGCAGGTGCACCAGGTCGAGGGAGTCCGCCATCGCGTCATCATGCGAGGCCGTCCCACCATCCGACCAGCGCGGTCCACTCCGTGAGAGAACGTGCGGCGCGGCACCGGGCGTCCGACCCGCGTCCGACCTGCGGAGGACCGGCCTGCCCCGGCGGACCCGCCCTCGCTGCAACGCTGCTGCAACGTCCGCGACCTAGCGTCGCGGGCACGGAGCGCCGCAACGACGCGGTGCCCCCGGCCGCGGCCGAACCCCGGCGCGCGGCCGGCCATCGCGAGCACGGAGGTCGAACGTGACCGTCTACGCAGCACCAGGCCAGCCCGGCAGCCCCGCCACCTACCGGGAGCGGTACGACCACTGGATCGGCGGGGAGCTCGTCGCCCCGAAGGCCGGCCGCTACTTCGAGAACCCGTCGCCGGTGACGGGTCGCACGTTCACCGAGGTCGCCCGCGGGGACGCGGACGACATCGAGCGGGCGCTGGACGCCGCGCACGGCGCCGCCCGCAGCTGGGGTCGCACGACGGCGACGGAGCGGGCCGTGATCCTCAACAAGATCGCCGACCGGATGGAGGCGAACCTCGAGATGCTCGCGGTCGCCGAGTCCTGGGAGAACGGCAAGCCGGTGCGCGAGTGCCTCGCGGCGGACATGCCCCTGGCCGTCGACCACTTCCGGTACTTCGCCGGCGCGGTCCGGGCCCAGGAGGGCTCGATCTCCGAGATCGACGAGGACACGATCGCCTACCACTTCCACGAGCCGCTCGGCGTGGTCGGGCAGATCATCCCGTGGAACTTCCCGATCCTCATGGCGGTGTGGAAGCTCGCCCCGGCGCTCGCGGCGGGCAACTGCGTCGTGCTCAAGCCCGCCGAGCAGACCCCGGCGTCGATCCTGCTGCTGATGGAGCTGATCGCCGACCTGCTCCCCCCGGGCGTCGTCAACGTGGTCAACGGGTTCGGCGTCGAGGCCGGCAAGCCGCTCGCGTCCAGCCCGCGCATCCGCAAGATCGCGTTCACCGGCGAGACCACCACCGGGCGGCTGATCATGCAGTACGCCAGCCAGAACATCATCCCGGTGACCCTGGAGCTCGGCGGCAAGAGCCCGAACATCTTCTTCGAGGACGTCGCCCGCGCGAAGGACGACTACTACGACAAGGCGCTCGAGGGCTTCACGATGTTCGCGCTCAACCAGGGCGAGGTCTGCACCTGCCCGTCCCGGGCGCTGATCCAGGAGTCGATCTACGACGGCTTCCTCGCGGACGCGATCGCCCGCACCGAGGCCGTGAAGCAGGGCAACCCCCTGGACACGGACACGATGATCGGCGCGCAGGCGTCGAACGACCAGCTCGAGAAGATCCTGTCCTACATCGACATCGGCAAGGCCGAGGGCGCCAAGGTGCTCACCGGCGGGACGCGCGCCCACCTGGACGGCGACCTCGCCGAGGGCTACTACGTGACGCCGACGATCTTCGAGGGCAAGAACTCGATGCGGATCTTCCAGGAGGAGATCTTCGGGCCCGTGGTCGCGGTGACGTCGTTCTCCGACTACTCCGACGCCATCCACACCGCCAACGACACCCTCTACGGGCTCGGCGCCGGCGTCTGGTCCCGCGAGGGCGCCATCGCCTACCGCGCGGGCCGGGACATCGAGGCCGGGCGCGTCTGGACGAACTGCTACCACGCCTACCCGGCCGCGGCCGCGTTCGGCGGGTACAAGGGCTCGGGCGTCGGGCGCGAGAACCACAAGATGATGCTCGACCACTACCAGCAGACGAAGAACCTGCTGGTGTCCTACTCGGGGCAGAAGCTCGGCTTCTTCTGATCCGGGCCTGCCACGACGGTCCCCGCGGGCGGCTGCGACCGGCCGCCCGCGGGACGACGAGAACGGGGAGGGGAGCGGGATGGACGAGGGCGCCGGAGGCACCGCACCGGGCCGGGTCGCGCTGACCCCGGCCGCCGCCGACCTGCTGCGCCGGCTGCGCGACCAGCACGGCGAGCTGATGTTCCACCAGTCCGGGGGCTGCTGCGACGGCTCCTCGCCGATGTGCTACCCGGCGGGGGAGCTCCTCACCGGCGACGCCGACGTGCACCTGGGCGACCTGCACGTGCCCGCGTCGGACGCCGGCGACGGGTTCGACGTGCCCGTGTGGATGAGCCGCGCGCAGTTCGCGTACTGGCAGCACACGCACCTGACGATCGACGTCGTGCCGGGGCGCGGGGCGGGCTTCTCGCTCGAGGCGCCGGAGGGGGTGCGGTTCCTCATCCGGTCCCGGCTGCTCACGGACGAGGAGTGGCGGGCGACCGGCACGGCACCGACGCTGCTGCACGGCCCGGCCTGACGGCGCGTCCGGCCCGGGGCCCGGGCGGCCGGGGGCCCGGGCGGCGCGGCCTCGTCGCGTGCAGGTCTGGCGTGTCGGCGCGGGCGGGGTGAGACTGGCGGCGCGACGCCGACGTCGAGGGGGTGGGCCGTGCCGACCGACGGTCTGGACCTCGTCCGCCCCGACGCCTCGGCCGTCGCGCGCACCCACGCCGCGCACGAGCGCTTCCTGTCGACCGGGGCCACCGGCGGCGGGGTGCGTCCCGTCGTCGTCGAGTCCTGGCGCCGCAGCCTGCGCAGCGGGGTCGACCCCGAGCGCCCCGCCCCGCCCGTCGCGCTGACCGACGCGGACCTGCGCGCCTACCGCCGCGAGCACCCCCTGCGGCACGCGCTGCCCGTCGTCCGCGGCCTGCTGCTGGACGCCGCCGTGACCGAGGGGTTCCTCGTCGCGCTGACCGACGTCGAGGGCCGGCTGCTCTGGATCGCCGGGGACGCGCGGGTCCGCCGGGCCGTGGAAGGCGTCGGGTTCGTCGAGGGCGCCGCCTGGGACGAGCGGCACGCCGGCACCAACGCCCCCGGCACCGCGCTCGCGCTCGGGCACGACGTCCAGGTGCTCGCCGCCGAGCACTTCACCCGCGCCGTGCAGCCGTGGAGCTGCACCGCCACCGTCCTGGCCGACCCCGACGGCCGCATCCTCGGCGCGCTCGACGTCACCGGGCGGGACGCCGCGGCGTCGGGGTTGATGCTGTCGCTGGTCCGCGCCACGGCGGCCGCCG
>DAMBCY010000281.1:0-5522 GCA_032056255.1 Cellulomonas sp.
CCGCATCGTCGTCGTTGTCGTGCGTGGTGGTGCTCGGTGGAGCAGGTGCTGGTCCGGCGAGCCCCGCGATCGGGACTTCCGTCCCTTGTGCAGTGCCCGAAACTCACAGTACCTGATACCGTCGGTTTCGTGAGCCCCATCACACGGGACCCGTCGACGGCGACGGGCAGCACCGGCGTCTCCGGCACGGCGTCGGGTGACGTCGCCGGTCCGGTCGCCGCCGGTGCCGTGCCGCCCCTGCGGCCGGACGACGGCCGCTCCACCCGCTGGGAGGACCACCGCGAGGCCCGTCGCGCCGAGCTGGTCCGGGTCGCGCGCCGCGTCGTGCACCACACCGGGCCCGACGTCTCGATGGACGACATCGCGACCGCCGCCGGCACGTCGAAGTCGATCGTCTACCGCTACTTCACCGACAAGGACGGCCTGCAGCTCGCCGTCGCGGCCGCGGTGGTCGCGGACATCCGGGACGCGCTCGACGCGGCCGCGACCGGGGCGAGCACCCCGCGGGACGCGCTGCGCGGCATGGTCGACACCTACCTGGCGATGATCGAGTCCTCGCCGCACGTGTACGCCTTCGTGACGCGGGGCGGCTCGGTCGGGCACTTCCTCGACTCCGTCACCGCGCTGGTGGCGGCGCCGTTCGTCCGCGCGCTGGGTGCCGACGGCGGCACCCGCCCCGACGCCTCCCGCCCCGACGCCTCCGGCCCCGACGCCTCCGGCCCCGACGCCTCCGGCCCCGACGCCTCCGGGTTGTGGGCCGCCGGCGCGGTCGGCTTCGTGCGCGGCGCGGGGGAGCGCTGGCTGGCCGCCCGCGACGAGCCCGGCGGCGGGGCGCCCGACCGCGCCGACGTCGCCACCCAGGTCACCGCCTGGCTGTGGGCCGGCCCGGTCGGCCTGCTCTCCCGCACCCGCGCCGCCCGGCCCGCCGACGGCCGCGCCGACCCACCCGCAGCACCCGATCCGTCCCGCGTCGACGACGACGCACCGACTCCAGGGGAACCCGCATGAACTCACCCCACGTCCTCGCTCGCTCCGCTCACGAGCCCGAGGGGGCCCCGACGAGCACCACCGCACCACGCCCCGCCGCGCAGCCCACCCACCCCGTGCACACCGCCGGACCCGCGGGGCCGCCGATCCGCCCGACCGCGACCGCGCGCCCCTCCGGCGCCGGGCACGCCCGCCCGCGGGACGCCGGGGACCCGCGCGTGGACGTCGCCGGCCTGACGGACGTGCTGCTCGGCCGGTACGCCGACCTGCGCCGGGGTGCCCGGGACCTCGTCGCCCAGGAGCGGTTCCAGCGGGTCGAGGGGCTGACGTCCGCCGAGCACCGCGCCCGCGTGCTCGAGCAGCTGCGCGCCCTGGCGGCCGAGGGGGACGTGCTGCGCGCGTTCCCGGCGGCGCTCGGCGGCGCCGACGACCACGGCGGCTACCTCGCACGGTTCGAGGAGCTCGTCGTCGCGGACCCGTCGCTGCAGATCAAGGCCGGCGTGCAGTGGGGGCTGTTCGCGTCCGCGATCCTGCACCTCGGCACCGCCGGCCACCACGAGCGCCTGCTGCCGGACGCGATGTCGGTCGCGGTCCCCGGGGCGTTCGCGATGACCGAGACCGGCCACGGCTCCGACGTCGCGAGCATCGGCACCACCGCCACGTACGACCCCGCGACGGAGGAGTTCGTGCTCCACACCCCGTTCCGGGCGGCGTGGAAGGACTACCTCGGCAACGCCGGCCAGCACGGCACCGCCGCGGTGGTGTTCGCGCAGCTCGTCACGCGGGCGCCGGGGGAGAAGCAGCCGGTGAACCACGGCGTGCACGCGTTCTACGTCCCGATCCGCGACGCGGCGACCGGCGAGTTCCTGCCCGGCGTCGGCGGCGAGGACGACGGGCTCAAGGGCGGCCTGAACGGCATCGACAACGGCCGGCTGTGGTTCGACCACGTGCGTGTGCCCCGCCGCGACCTGCTCGACCGGTACGGCGCGGTCGCCCCGGACGGCAGCTACTCCTCCCCGATCGCGAGCCCGGGCCGGCGGTTCTTCACGATGCTCGGCACGCTCGTGCAGGGCCGGGTGTCGCTCGACGGTGCCGCCGTGAACGCCGCGAAGGTGGCCCTGGTCGTCGCCGTCACGTACGGCAACCAGCGCCGCCAGTTCGCGGGCGCGTCCCCGACGGACGAGGTCGTGCTGCTCGACTACGGCGAGCACCGGCGCCGGCTGCTGCCGCTGCTCGCCGACACGTACGCCGCGGCGTTCGCGCACGAGCACCTGCTGGCCGCGTTCGACGACGTGTTCTCCGGCCGCGACGACACCCCGGACTCCCGCGAGGAGCTCGAGACGCTCGCCGCCGCGCTGAAGCCGACGTCCACCTGGCACGCGCTGCGCACCCTGCAGACGGCGCGCGAGGCGTGCGGCGGAGCGGGGTTCCTCACGGCGAACCGCCTGACCTCGCTGCGCGCGGACCTCGACGTCTACGTGACCTTCGAGGGCGACAACACGGTGCTCTACCAGCTCGTCGGCAAGCGGCTGCTGACCCGGTACGGCCAGCAGGTCGGCGGCGACCCGGCCGTGATGGCCCGCCTGGTCGCGGGGAAGGCCGCGGACGCCGCCCTGCACCGGATGCCGCTGGCCCGCGCCGCGCAGACCCTCGTCGACGCCGGCGACGCCCGCCGGTCCGCCGGGCAGCTGCGCGACCCGCACACCCAGCGCGACCTGCTCGCCGACCGCGTCGCGACGATGGTCGCCGAGCTCGCGCAGGCGTTGCGGCCCGCCCGGCGCGCGAAGCCCGAGGTCGCCGCGCAGCTGTTCGACGCCCACCAGCACGAGCTCGTCGAGACCGCCCGCGCGCACGCGGAGCTGCTGCAGTGGGAGGCGTTCACCCGGGCGCTCGACACCGTGCCCGACGCCGGCACCCGGCAGGTGCTCACCTGGCTGCGGGACCTGTTCGGGCTGACCGTGATCGAGCGGAACCTCGCCTGGTACCTGGTGGGCGGCCGGCTGTCCGCGGGCCGCGCGCGCACGGTCACCTCCTACATCGAGCGGCTGCTGCTCCGGCTGCGCCCGCACGCCCAGGACCTGGTGGACGCGTTCGGGTACGGGCCGGAGCACGTCCGCGCGGAGATCGCCTCGGGTGCGGAGGCGGCGCGGCAGGAGGAGGCCCGGGCGGCGCAGCGCGCGGCCCGCGCCTCGGGCACGGAGGCCGTCCCGGAACCCCGCCCGACCCGCTGACCCGCGCCCCCCCGGCACGAGGTTGCAGAAGATGCGGGGTTCAGCGCGCTGAAACCCCCATCTTCTGCAACCTCGTGCCCGGGTCAGCGTGCCCGGGTCAGCGTGCCCGGGTCAGCGTGCCCGGGTCAGCGTGCCCGGGTCGGACGGGCCCGGGTCAGTGCGTGCGGGTCAGGGCCGGGAAGCAGGCCGCGGCGTACGGGCGCAGCGCGTCGCGGACCTTGTCGACCACCAGCTCGCGCGGGTCCGCCGCGAGCTCGCCCGCGCGGACGCGGGCGTACTGCTCGGGCAGGTGCTGGCTGAGCAGCGTCTCGGGCACCACGACGGCCGCCAGGTTCGCCAGCAGCGTCTCGACGGCCGCCTCGACCTCGGGGTCCGGCCAGTAGTACCGGACCCGGTCGCTGTAGGAGTACCGCCGCGCGATCCGCTGCTCGGCCGGGTCGCCCTCGTGGTAGCCCTGCCAGTAGCGCGGCTGGGCGACCATCCGGGCGTCGAGCACGTCCAGCAGGTGCGAGCGCCGGTCGTCGGGGACCAGCTCGGTCTCGATCTCCGCGAGGGCGAACAGCGCCTCGCGCAGCGCGAACGTCAGGCCGGGCCCGACCTTGAGCACGGCCCAGTGGTCGCGGACCAGCTCCGTGAGCCGCTCGGTGGTCTGGTAGTCGGTGGAGTGCGCCTCGAAGACCATGCCGGGCTCGTCGGCGAGCACCTCGCGCAGGGCGACGGTGGCCTCCGAGCGGTAGTCGACGACCTGCACGTGGTCGAACTCGACGGCGGGCTGCACCACGAGCGCGCGCACCTGCGGCCAGGCCGCCGACATGCCGACCTCGGCGAGCGCCGCCCGGTGCGCCGCGAGCGTGGCGCGCGCCGCCTCCGGGCTGGTGGGCGTGAGGGCGTGCAGGGTCTCGTGCGCGCCGCCGGGCACCGGCACCTCGGTGCCGATGACGTACGAGATCCGACCCGTCGTGCCGGTCCGGGCGGCGGTGCGCTCGGCGACGGCGAGCAGTCGGGCCGCGCGCTCGGCCACGGCGGCGTCGCCCAGCGGGGTGGGGTCGCCGGCGCAGGACATCGAGCAGTCCAGGTGGATCTTCGTGTACCCGGCCTCGACGTACGCCTCGACGACGCCCTCGGCGAGGTCCATGGCCTCGTCGGCCGGGCGGTCCTGCCACCGGTTCGGGCCGAGGTGGTCCCCGCCGAGCACGAGCCGCTCGCGGGGCAGCCCGAGCCGGTCCGCGATGCCGTGCACCAGGTCCCGGAAGTCCGCGGGACGCATGCCGGTGTAGCCGCCGAACTGGTCGACCTGGTTGGAGGTCGCCTCGACAAGCAGCCACGAGTCGTCGGCGACCGCCTGGCGCACGGCCGCCTCGAGCACGATCGGGTGGGCGGAGCACACCGAGTAGATGCCCTCCGGGGCGCCGGCGCGGTGCCGGGTCACCAGGGCGCCGAGCTGGTCGGTGCGGGCCCGGTCGGTGAGGTGCTGGTCGGTGCGGGGCTGGGCGGTCATCGGGGATCTCCGTTCGGGGAGGGCCGCGCGGGCGCGCGACGGCGCACGCCCGCGTCGGGGCGTTGCTGGCGGTGTGGGGTCCGGGTGGTGGCGCGGTCGGTCCGCGCCGGGTCAGGTGCGGAGGCTCAGCGGGCGGCGGCCCCCGGGACGTGCGGCACGCCGGCCGCGTCGAGGTCGGCGAGGACGGCCTGCCGCCCGGTGCCGCCGGAGCCGAGGGTGGACAGCGACCCGGCCGCGGTGGCCCAGCGCAGCCGGCCCTGCTCGTCGGCGACCCCGTGCGCGAGCGCGGCGAGGTACCCGGCGTCGAAGCTGTCACCGGCGCCGGTGGTGTCCACGACGTCGACGGCGAGGCCCGGCGCCCGGGTCACGGTGCCGTCCGGGTCGACGGACCAGCCGCCGTCCGCGCCGGCCTTGACGACCACCCGCGGGCCGAGCCGCGCCAGCCCGGTCGCGAGCGCGAGGTCGTCCGCGCCGGTGACCCCCGCGGCCGCGGCGATCGCCCGCAGCTCGCTGTCGTTCGGCAGCAGCACGTCGACGAGCGGCAGCGCGTCCGCCACGCCCGTCCAGCGCTCCGCCGGGTCCCAGTTGGTGTCGAGGCTGACGGTCACGCCCCGCTCCCGCGCCGCCGCGAGCAGGTCCGGCAGCCCGGCGGCCAGCGCGGGCTGCAGGAAGTACGACGCGACGTGCAGGTGCGCGGCCCCGGTGGCGGTCAGCGCCGCGAGCACGGCGGCCGGCTCGAGCGTCGGGATCGTGCCGGGCACGGTGAGGATCGCCCGGTCGCCCGGCGTCGACAGGATCACGGACAT
>DAMBCY010000282.1:0-4369 GCA_032056255.1 Cellulomonas sp.
CGCGAGGTCCAGGTACCGCGGATCGGCGGGCTCCCCGGTGCTCAGGCGCCGGAACAGGTGCCGCTCCAGCAGGAACTCCTCGCCGGACCGCCGCGCAGCCCGGGACGCCGGGGTCCCGCCCGTGGCGCGCTCGTGCTCGGCGAGGCCCTCCAGCACGTTGATCGTGGAGTCGAACGACGAGCGCGTCGAGCCCAGCGGCCGCTCGCAGTTCCACCCGCCGTCCGGCTGCTGCTCTCCCACCAGCCGCGCCACCAGCGGCCCCGTGTCGAGCCCGAAGTAGCTGCCGTCCGCGACCGTGCGGCCGTTGATGCACTCCTCGGTCTCGCCCTGCCAGTACGGCTGCCCGCCCTCGTCCCAGCGGGAGTGCTCCCCCACGAGGCGCACGGTACGCGTGGCGGCCTCGGAGGCGGGGTCGAGGCCCAGCTGCCGGAGCTGGGTCAGGGCGTACGTCGTCGCCGTCCAGGGCTGGCCCTCGGCCTCCCAGTCGGCGCGGGTGAACCCGTCCGGCACGAACGACCCGCCGGCCCACTGCCCGTCCGGATCCGCCAGCGCCAGCAGCCGCGCACCCCAGCCCTCCGTGGCGACGCGCTCGCGCTCGCGGCGCCACTCCGCCTCGGGCGCGTCGAGCAGGTCCCGCAGCACCTGCCACCGCAGCGCGGGGTCGGAGTCGAGCAGCCAGTCGACGACACCGGTCACGGCCCCCGACGCTAGCCAGCAGCTCCCCTCGGTGCCACCGGGACGCCGGCGGTGGTCCCGAGGCGCCGACGGAGGTGCAGCGCGGACCCTCGTTCGGCGCGCGGGACCATCCCTCGGGAGCGCGAGCGCGGGGTGCGGGTGGGTCAGCGGGGCGCCGTCCACTCCGTGCGGAGCAGGGCGTAGGTGAAGGAGTCCAGCCAGCGGCCGGAGCGGTGCAGGGACTCCGCGCGGTACGCGCCCTCGCGCCGCATGCCGAGGCGCTCCATGAGGCGCCACGACGGCGCGTTGTCCGCGAAGCAGCCCGCGGTCACCCGGCGCAGCCCGAGCCCGTCGAAGCAGAGCCCGACCAACCGCGCGGCGGACTCGGACGCGAAGCCCCGACCCTGGTGCGCCGGGTCGAACGCCCACCCGATCTCGGCCTGGGTGCCGGCGGCGTCCGCGGCGACCTCGGACTGCCCCCAGGCGTCCTCGACCCGGAGCATCAGGTCGCCGATCACCGCACCGTCGCGCTCGACCAGCACGGTCCGCCCGAGGCGCTCGGGCTCGGCGAACACCGCGGCGAACTCCTCGGGCGGGCCGGGGACGGCGGTCATCCACTCGGCGACCTCCGGCAGCACCCGGTACCGCCGGACCGCGTCGGCGTCGGACGCCAGGGCGGGGCGCAGGGACAGCCGGTCGGTGGCGACGGGCCAGGTGACCCGGTCCAGTGCGGAGCTCATGGCCGCCATCCTGCCGCAGCGCGCGCAGGTCCCGCCGGTGGCACCGAGCGCTCGACGGTGGGTTCGACGTGCCGAGGGAGGTACCGCGCGGACCCTCCCTCGGGGCGCGAGCACCACCCTCGCGGCCGGGTGCTCCCGCAGGTCGGTGCCCGAGGTCGCACCGTCGGAGGTCAGGTCGAGCACGTCGTCCGGGGACAGCCGCTCGAACGTCCCGGCCTGGATGAGGACGGCCTCGGGGCCGAGGTGCGCGACCGTGGTCGACGCCCGGGCGAACAGCAGGTCACCGACGAGGATCGCCACGGAGTTGCCCCACACCTCGTGCGCAGCAGGCGCACCGCGGCGCAGCGGCGCGCAATCCGTCCCGAACACGCACCCGTCGCCGCGCGCACGCCAGCGGATCCGGGCAGACGACCCCACCCCCCGGGGACGCGGCTGCGCACCGGGCGGCGGCACCCCGCGCCGACGACCGTGCGCGGTGGAAAGTCGAACACTCCCGCACGCCGAACGGCCGACCCGATCGACCGGCTCGGTCGATGCTGACTGCGAGCGACCGGCACGGACGTGCCGGGCCAGGGTTCCTCGTGCGGACCGGCTGCGTCGGCCCCGCACCTCCACGAGCCGCTGCGGCGTCGGAGGCAGACCTGGTCGATCAGCACGCCGTGTGCCACCGCGCCCACCCGAACGGGGGGGCGCCCGACGAGAGGAACGGCCGAATGCGCACGTCCGTCACGCGACGTCGGGGGATGGCCGCCGCCCTGTACGCCGGCACGACGGTGCTGGCGCTGGCTGCCTGCGGCAGCACGAACGCCGGGGGCGCCACGTCCTGCGGCGACTTCACCCGCATGTCCTCGGACGACCAGAAGAGCGTCATCGCGACGATGCTCGACGACCAGGGCTCCTCGACGTCGAACGGGAACATCTCGCTCACCCAGCTGTCCGCGGTCGCCTACTGCGCGACCGTCGGCTCCGACTCGTCGCCGATCTCGAACATCGACCACGGGTGACCGCGAAGGAGCCCTGACCACCTGAACCGCGGTGCCCGAGCCGTGCCCGCACGGCCGACCGGCGCCGATCCACCTGGCACGCGATCGTGAAGAAGAGAGGACCGCACATGTCGAACACCGAGGACGCCACGTCCGACGGGACGAAGGCGAGCGGCTGGGAGAAGGCGGACCGGGCGATGGACGTCGCCGGGAACGTCGCGCACGGCATCGGTTGGGGCCTCACGAAGCTCTGGGGCGTGGCACTCATCGCCATCGCCGTCCTCGGCTGGTTCGTCCTCGGGGCCGACGTCTGGTGGCTGGCCCTGCTCATCATCGCGTACGGCGTCTACCTGGTGCTGCCGGGATCGAAGTGGGTGGTCTGGTGACCACCTTCCTCACGATCCTCCTGCTGATCGTGCTCCCGATCAGCATCCGCCTCTACGTGTCGCACCGCGCGGAGCAGGCACGGGAGGCACGGGAGCAGGCGCAACCGGGCGGAACCGGGCACCGGGACCGGGACACCTGATCGAGCGGCTGTTCTGGGCCCTGTACGCCCGCGTGTACGACATCACCTGGGACGCGCCGCTCGTCGACGGTCTCCGGGTGATCGCGGCATCGCCACTGCCCCGGATCGGGCACCTGGTCGATCTCGGGTGCGGCACGGGCCTGCTCAGCCGCGCGCCGGCAGCGGATACGGTGACGGGCGTCGACACCTCGTCGATGATGCTGCGACGCGCTCGTCTGCGAGGCCGGCTCGACCACGCCGTCGTCGCCGATGCCGCCGACACCGGCCTCGCCGACGGCACCGCCGATGCGGTGCTGTCGTGCAACCTCCTGCAGTTCCATCCCGATCCCGCGGCCGTCGTCCGGGAGGCGCTCCGCCTCGTCCGTCCGCGTGGCCGCGTCGTGCTGAGCTGGCCGCGCGATCGTCTGACGATCGCCGAGGTCTACCGCGTCGAGCGGCGACTCGGACGCCGGCGACGGTCGGCCGCTCTCGCCTCCGTGCTGCGCCGGCTCATCGCGTGCGGGGCCCGGATGACGCTGACCGCCCGCGCTACCCTGGCGCCGACCCACGCGGCTCTCGCCGCCACGGTCCGGGCTGTCGCCCGTGGTCGCGCCGATGTGACCGACCTCGGCGTCCACGTCGAGTGCCAGCAGGTCGTGCTCCTGGTCCGACACGACACCTGACCCTCTCGTGCACGCCCACAGGGACGGCCGTGCGGCCTCCCGCGCAGCGTCCGGAGCACACCCTAGCGGCCGTGCCACCCGGACGGCGACGGTGGCCCCGAGGTGCCGAGGGAGGTGTCGCCCGGACCCTCCCTCGACGCGTGGAGACCACCCTCGCGGGCAGCGCCGGGGTCAGGAGGCGCGGTCGACCAGGGCGTCGGCGAACGAGACGAACGAGTCCCGGACCGGGCCGGCGGGCAGCGGTGCGAGCAGCTCGACCGCCTCGGCGATCAGCGCGCTCGCCCGCTCGCGGGTCTCGCGGACCACGTCGTGCGCCCGGAGCGCCGCCACCGTGTCGGCGAGGACGGCGTCGTCGGACAGGTCCCCGTCCAGCCGGGCGACCAGGGCCACGTCCGCGGGGTCGCCGGTGGCGGCGGCGCGCTCGCGGAGCAGCAGCACCGGCATGGTCGGCACCTGCTCCCGCAGGTCGGTGCCGGGCGTCTTGCCCGAGGTCGCGCCGTCGGAGGTCAGGTCGAGCACGTCGTCCGCGAGCTGGAAGGCCACGCCGATCCGCTCGCCGAACGCGGCCACCGTCTCCACGACGTCCGGGGCGCACCCGCCGTACATCGCGCCGAGCCGCGCCGAGGTGGCGATCAGCGACGCGGTCTTGTCGGCGAGCACCTGGAGGTAGTGCCGCACCGGGTCGTCCCCCGCCCGCGGGCCCATCGACTCGTGCAGCTGACCGAGGCACAGCCGCTCGAACGTCCCGGCCTGGATGAGGACGGCCTCGGGGCCGAGGTGCGC
>DAMBCY010000282.1:4469-5519 GCA_032056255.1 Cellulomonas sp.
CGAACAGCAGGTCACCGACGAGGATCGCCACGGAGTTGCCCCACACCTCGTGCGCGGCGGGCGCACCGCGGCGCAGCGGCGCGGAGTCCATGACGTCGTCGTGGTACAGCGACGCGAGGTGCGTGAGCTCGACGACCACGGCGGCGTCCAGCACCTCGTCGCGGCTGCCGTCGCCCAGCTCGGCGGACAGCAGGGCCAGCAGCGGGCGCAGCCGCTTGCCGCCGGCGTCGGACAGGTGGTGCGCGGCGTCGT
Source organism: Cellulomonas sp. (assembly GCA_032056255.1). Classification (GTDB taxonomy): domain Bacteria; phylum Actinomycetota; class Actinomycetes; order Actinomycetales; family Cellulomonadaceae; genus Cellulomonas. The sequence goes on from DAMBCY010000282.1 coordinate 4,722, forward strand.
CGACGAGCGGGTCCGCGTACGCCACGGCGGCACGCAGGCGGTCCTCGACGAGATCGAGGCGTCCCGCGACGCGCTCGGCGAGCGCGGCGTCGGCGAGCGGCAGGGCGGTCGGGGATGTCACGGGACGAACCTATCTGGCCGCGCGGGCAGGAGCAGAACCGACGCGGCCGTCCGGCCCGCCGCGAGGTGCGCGACGGGCCGGGCGGCCGACGGTCCGGAAGGGGTGGAGCAGGTCAGGGCAGCAGCTGGGCCACGCCCGCGATGGCGTCGAGCACCGGGCCGGGGAACACCCCGAGCAGCACGGTCAGCACCGCGCACAGACCGATCGCCACGATCGCGAAACCCTGGGAGCCGACGACGACGGCGTTCGGCCGGGTCTCGCCGTCGTGGTCGGTCTGCGGTCCGCCGTGCGGGCTGGTGAAGAACATCAGCACGATGACGCGGACGTAGAAGAACGCGGCTGCGGCGGAGGCGAGCACGCCGACCAGCGCCAGCGGCCAGGCGCCACCGTCGACCGCCGCGGAGAACACCGCGAACTTGCCGGTGAAGCCGGCGGTCAGCGGGATGCCCGCGAACGACAGCAGGAACAGCGCGAACGTGGTGGCGAGCACCGGGTTCGTGCGGCCGAGCCCCGCCCACTGGGACAGGTGCGTGGCCTCGCCGAGGATCGGGCCGAGCGCCTCGTCGGCGGCGGAGCCGTCCTCGTCGGAGCCGTCGGGACCGTCCGCCGCGGCCCCGGCACCGGAGCCGGCCGCACCGCCGGCCGAGGGTGCCACGTCGAGCGTGCTGCCCGTCGTC
>DAMBCY010000283.1:0-5484 GCA_032056255.1 Cellulomonas sp.
CGGCCCCGGGCCCCCCGCGCGTCGCGGCTCCCGGGCCCCCGCGCGTCGCGGCTCCCGGGCCCCCGCGCGTCGCGGCTCCCGGCCCGCCGCGCGCCGACCGCCGGAACTGCGCCGGCGTCTCCCCGGTGAAGCGCCCGAACGTCCGCGTGAACGACGCCTGGTCGTAGAACCCGCAGGCGGCGGCGACGTCCGCCAGCGTCAGGTCCGCGCCACCGAGGAGCGCCGCCGCGTGGTCCAGCCGTGCCCGCAGCACGTACTGCTGCGGCGAGAGCGCGAAGACGCGCCGGACCCGGCGGTCCAGGGTGGACGTCGCGCAGCCCGCGGCCTCGGCGAGCTCCGCGACCGTCGGCGGGTCCGCCAGCCGGCTCTGGACGAGGTCCGCGACCCGGGACAGCGCCGCGACCGTCGCCGCATCGGCGTCCCCGGCGCGCAGCGCCTGCGAGACGCTCACCAGCCCGACCACGGCGCCGGTGCCGTCCCGCACCGGCTCCTTGGACGTGAGGTACCAGCCGGGTGCGCCGCCGGGGCGCCGGATCAGCTCGAGCTCGCGGTGCAGCGACCGCCCCGCCTCCAGCACCGCCCGGTCCTGCTCGTCGTACCGCTGCGCCAGGTGCGGCAGGAACAGCTCCGCGGCGGTCCGTCCGACGACGGTGCGGCGCGAGCGCTCCGACGTCCGCCGCACGAACGCGTCGTTCACCACGACGTAGCGGCCGGCCGCGTCCTTGGCGCAGAACATCGTCCCCGTCAGGTCGTCGTACAGCCGCAGCAGCGCGGGCGTGAGGGCGCTCAGCAGCGCGCGGGCCTCGGGGGACGCCCCGGGCGTCGCGGGACGGTCGGCGGTGGGCCGGGGTGGACGGCGATCCATGGTGGGGGCAGCGTAGGTGCTGCACGTGTCGGGCACGTGTCACCGATCCGGACCGCCGGCCCGGCGGATCGGTGCAAGACGGGCCTCGGGACGATCGGGGACGATGCCGGGATGACGACCACCCACGACGCCGCGACCCCTGCCGGCCCGGACGCGACCGGCCCCGACGCGCTCACCCGCCGCGCCGTCGACCTCGCGCACCGGTGGATGGACGCGACCGCCGCCGACGAGACCCCCGCCGAGCGGCGCACCACCGGACGGCTGGCCGCGCTCGTCGCCGACCCGGCCGGGCTCGAGCTCGCCGTGCGGTTCGTCGACCGGGTCGCCCGCCCCGAGGACGCCGCGGTGGCCGCCGCGGAGCTCGCGGGGCTGGGCGACCGCGCCGCCGACGCCGCGGGGTTCCTCGGCGTCGTGGACCGGGTGCTGCTGGGCGTGGGGGCGCGGGTCGCCCCGGTGCTGCCGGCCGCCGTCGTGCCGGCGGCGCGCATCCGGCTGCGCCAGCTCGTCGGGCACCTCGTGGCGGACGCCGGGCCCGGGCTCGCCGCGCACCTCGCCCGCGCCCGGGCCGACGGCTTCCGGCTCAACCTCAACCTGCTCGGGGAGGCGGTGCTCGGCGAGGACGAGGCGAACCGCCGGCTGCGGCGCGTCACCGAGCTCGTGACCCGGCCCGACGTCGACTACGTCTCGGTCAAGGTGTCCGCGGTCGCCAGCCAGCTCTCCACCTGGGACACCGAGGGCAGCGTGCGGCGCGTCGTGGAGCGGCTGCGCCCGCTGTACCGGACCGCCGCGCGGCACGGCACGTTCCTCAACCTCGACATGGAGGAGTACCGCGACCTCGCGCTCACCGTCCGGGTGTTCGACGCGCTCGTGTCCGACCCGGAGGCCCGGCAGCAGGAGGCCGGGATCGTGCTGCAGGCCTACCTGCCGGACGCCTCGGCCGCGCTCGAGGACGTCACCGCGATCGCCCGCCGCCGGGTCGCCGCCGGGGGAGCGCGGCTCAAGGTCCGGCTGGTCAAGGGCGCGAACCTCGCGATGGAGCAGGTCGAGGCCGAGCTGCACGGCTGGGAGCAGGCGCCGTACGCCGGCAAGCCCGACGTCGACGCGCACTACGTCCGCCTGGTGCGCACCGTCCTCGACCCGGGGCGGACCGCGGCGCTGCGGGTCGGCGTCGCCAGCCACAACCTGTTCGACGTGGCCTACGCGCACCTGCTCGCCGGGGACCGGGGCGTCGCCGAGGCGCTCGACGTCGAGATGCTGCAGGGCATGGCGCCCGCCCAGTCCCGCGCCGTGCAGCGCGACGTGGGCCAGGTGCTGCTGTACACGCCGGTCGTCGCCCGGCAGGACTTCGACGTGGCGATCTCCTACCTCGTGCGCCGGCTGGAGGAGAACGCCGCGCACCAGAACTTCCTGCACGCGCTGTTCGCGGGGGGCGACGGCGCCGGGGCTCAGGAGCCGGGCGGGCCGGGCGGGCACGGCATCCCCGCGCAGGAGGCCGCGTTCCTCGCGTCCGTCGCCGCGGCGGGCACCGTCCCCGTCGAGCTCCGCCGGCTGCCGCGGCCCGCGACGCCGCCCGAGGTGGTGCCCGGGGCGTTCCGGAACGCCGCCGACACCGACCCGGCCGTGGCCGAGTCCCGTGCCTGGGCCGCGCGCCTGGTCGCGCACGACGTCGAGCCGCCCGCCGGGGCCGTCGTGGTCGAGGACGTCGCCGGGGTGGACGCGGCCGTCTCGCGTGCCGTCGCCGCCGCGCCCGCCTGGTCCGCCCGGACCCCCGCGGCCCGTGCCGCCGTGCTGCGCCGCGCCGCGGACGCGCTCGAGGCCGCCCGCGGCGACCTCGTCGCCACGATGGTGCACGAGGCCGGCAAGACGGTCGCCGAGGCCGACCCGGAGGTCAGCGAGGCCGTCGACTTCGCGCGGTACTACGCCGACCGTGCCGAGGAGCTCGCCGACGGGTCCGTCCCGGGCGCGGTGTTCCGGCCGCACGGCGTCACCGTCGTCACCCCGCCGTGGAACTTCCCGGTCGCCATCCCCGTCGGGTCCACGCTCGCGGCGCTCGCGGCGGGGTCGCCGGTGCTGGTCAAGCCCGCGCCGCAGACGCCGCGGTGCGTGCGCGTCGCGATGGCCGCCGTGCAGTCCGCGCTCGACGCCGCCGGGGTGGCCGAGCCGGCCCTGCAGGTCGTCCTGTCGCCCGAGGGGGACGTCGGGCGCCACCTCGTCACGCACCCCGACGTCGCCCGCGTGGTGCTCACCGGGTCGCTGGAGACCGCGCGGACGTTCGCCGCCTGGCGGCCCGACCTCGACGTGCTCGCCGAGACCTCCGGGAAGAACGCCCTGGTCGTCACGCCGTCCGCCGACGTCGACCTCGCCGTCGCGGACCTGGTCCGGTCGGCGTTCGGGCACGCCGGGCAGAAGTGCTCGGCCGCCTCGCTGGCGGTCCTCGTCGGGTCCGCCGGGACGTCCGACCGGCTGCGCCGCCAGCTCGCCGACGCGGTGACCTCGCTCCGGGTCGGGTGGTCCGACGACCTCGGCACGACCATGGGCCCGCTCGTGGAGCCCGCGTCCGGGAAGCTGCTGCGCGCGCTCACCACCCTCGACGAGGGGGAGGAGTGGCTCGTCCGCCCGCGCCGCCTCGACGAGGAGGGGCGGCTCTGGACGCCCGGGGTCAAGCACGGCGTGCGCCCCGGGTCGTGGTTCCACCTCACCGAGTGCTTCGGCCCGGTGCTCGGCGTCATCCGCGTCGACACCCTGGACGAGGCGATCGACGTGCAGAACGCCGTCGGGCTCGGGCTCACCGGCGGGCTGCACTCCCTCGACGACGCCGAGATCGCGCACTGGCTGGACCGGGTCGAGGTCGGCAACGCCTACGTCAACCGGCACGTCACCGGCGCCGTCGTGCAGCGGCAGCCGTTCGGCGGCTGGAAGGCGTCCGTCGTCGGCCCCGGCGCGAAGGCCGGCGGGCCGTCGTACGTCGCACAGCTCGGCGTGTGGGCCGACGACGCCGAGGTCGCCGCGCTGGACGACGACGCGTGGCTCGCGTGGGCGCAGCGGGACGACGCGCGCCGGTGGGCCGAGCTCGGCACCCCGCAGGACCCGTCCGGCCTGGCGTCGGAGGAGAACGCGCTGCGTCGTCGTCCCGTCCCGCACCTGACCGTGCGCGCCGGGGCCGACGCCCGCGAGCGGGACGTGCGCCGCGTGCTCACCGCCGCCCGGACCGTCGGCGTCCCGGTGTCCGTGAGCCGCGCCGACGCCGAGACCGACGAGGCGTTCGCGTCGCGCGTCGCGCACGGCGCGGTCTCGGGGCGGATCCGCGTCGTGGGCACCGCCCCCGGGCTGCGCGCCGCGGCGGCCGGGCGCACGGGCGAGGTCACCGTCCTGGACGCCCCGGTCGTCGCGAGCGCGGCACGCGAGCTCCTGACGGTCCTGCGCGAGCAGGCCGTCAGCCGCACCCGCCACCGCTTCGGCCACGTCGACCCCACGCGCTGACGCCCGCCCCGTGCGCCCGGCGCGCGCGGGGCCGGCGCGCGCGGGGCCGGCGCGCGCCCAGGGTGGCCCGCAGGAGGCGAGGCGGTGCTCCGCGGAGCACCGCCTCGGACGCCGGAGGGCACCCTCGGCGCGCGGGTGGCACCAAGGGGTCAGGCGCTGCCGCGGATGACGAGCTCGGGGGCGAAGATCAGGGGCTCGGCGCGGGCCTCGCGGCCGTGCAGCTGCGCGACCAGCTCCTCGCCGGCCGCGCGGGCCATGGCGATGACCGGCTGGATCACCGTCGTGAGGTTGGGCTTCGTGGTGGACGCGAGGCCGGAGTTGTCGTAGCCGACGATCGCGACGTCCTGGGGGACGTCGCGGCCGAGCTCGGCGAGGACCGGCAGCGCGCCGGCGGCCATCAGGTCGGAGGCCACGAACACGGCGTCGACGTCCGGGAAGCGTTCGATCAGCTCCCGCGCGCCCGCGGCACCGCCCTCGATGGTGAAGTCCCCACGCACGATCGCGTCGTCGGGCAGGCCGGCGGCGGCGAGCGCCGCGCGCCAGCCCGCGAGCCGGTCGAGGCCGGCGGACATGTCGGCGGGTCCGGTGATCGTGGCGATCCGGCGCCGGCCGAGGCCGATGAGGTGCTCGGTCGCGATCCGGCCGCCGCGGACGTTGTCGGTGTCGACGAACGCGGACTGCCGCTGGGTCAGGGGCCGGCCGATGAAGACGCTCGGCAGCCGGGAGTCCTGCAGGGCGCGGTCGATCGAGTCGTCCCGGTGGTGCGAGACCACGATGGCCCCGTCGACGTGCCCGGCGCGCAGGTAGCGCACGGTCCGGTCGGAGTCGCCGGGGCGGGCGATGATGAGCAGCAGCTGCAGGTCGGAGGCGACGAGCGCGGCCGACACGCCGTTCATCACGCCGGCGAAGAACGGGTCCGACAGGACGCGCGCGTCCGGCTCGGGGACCACGAGGGCGATCGAGTCGGTGCGCCGGGTCACGAGCGAACGCGCGGCGCGGTTCGGCGTGTAGCCGAGGTCGGCGACGGCGGCGGCGACGGACTCCATCGCCTCCGGTGAGACCCGCAGGCCGCCGTTGATCGCGCGGGACGCGGTGGAGCGGGAGACGCCGGCGCGTTCGGCGACCTGCTCCAGCGTGGG
>DAMBCY010000284.1:0-5451 GCA_032056255.1 Cellulomonas sp.
GATCGGACGCCGCCTCAGGCCGCGTCGTCCTCCGAGGTGAGGTTCCGGGTCTTGTTCTGGTCGAGCAGGATCCCGGGGCCGTTCGTGGTCGAGACGGTCGCCTTGGTGATGTAGCGGCCCTTCGACGCGGACGGCTTCAGACGCAGGATCTCCTCCAGCGCCGCGGCGTAGTTCTCCACCAGCGAGACGTCCGAGAACGACGTCTTGCCGATGATGAAGTGGAGGTTCGCGTGCTTGTCGACGCGGAACTCGATCTTGCCGCCCTTGATGTCGGCGACGGCCTTCGCGACGTCCATGGTCACGGTGCCGGTCTTCGGGTTCGGCATCAGGCCACGCGGACCGAGCACCTTGCCGAGACGCCCGACCTTGCCCATGAGGTCCGGGGTGGCGACCGCGGAGTCGAAGTCGGTGTACCCGGCCGCGACCTTCTCGATCAGCTCGTCGCCGCCGACCTCGTCCGCACCGGCGGCGCGGGCCTGCTCGGCGCGCTCGCCGTTCGCGAACACGATGACGCGGGCGGTCTTGCCGGTGCCGTGCGGCAGGTTCACGGTGCCCCGGACCATCTGGTCCGCCTTGCGCGGGTCGACGCCGAGGCGCATCGCGACCTCGACGGTCGCGTCGTACGTCGTGGTCGACGTCGCCTGGGCCAGGCGGATCGCCTGGAGCGGCGCGTAGAGCTCGCCGGCCTCGATCTTCTCGGCCGCGGCGCGGTACGCCTTGCTGTGCTTCGCCATCTGCTTCTCCTTCGTTCAGCAGTCGTGGTCGTCGGGCCGCACAGGGCCCTGCCACTGGTGCCCGCCCCGGGGGATCCCGGGGCGGGGTGGGACGGTCAGCCCTCGACCTTGATGCCCATCGAGCGCGCGGTGCCGGCGATGATCTTCTCGGCGGCGGCGAGGTCGTTGGCGTTCAGGTCCTCGAGCTTGGTCTGCGCGATCTCGCGGACCTGGTCCGCCGAGAGGGTCGCGACCTTGACGGTGTGCGGCGTGGGCGAGCCCTTCGCGACACCGGCGGCCTTCTTGATGAGCTCGGCGGCCGGCGGCGTCTTCGTGATGAAGGTGAACGAGCGGTCCTCGTACACCGTGATCTCGACGGGGATGACGTTGCCGCGCTGCGCCTCGGTGGCCGCGTTGTACGCCTTGCAGAACTCCATGATGTTCACGCCGTGCTGACCGAGCGCGGGGCCGATCGGCGGGGCGGGGGTGGCCGCGCCGGCCTTGATCTGGAGCTTGATCAGGCCGGTGACCTTCTTCTTCGGGGGCATGAGCCACCCTTTCTTCTCTCGTGGGCCGACGCCGTGGGCGATGACCCGGTTGCAGGTGCTGCGTCGTGCGGCGTCAGATCTTGGCGACCTGGCTGAACGACAGCTCGACCGGGGTCTCCCGGCCGAAGATGGAGACGAGGACCTTGAGCTTCTGGTTCTCGGGGCTGATCTCGGAGATCGTCGCCGGCAGCGTGTCGAACGGGCCGTCGGTGACGGTCACGGACTCGCCGACCGTGAAGTCGACCTCGATCGGGGTGGCGGACTTCGCGGCGGCCGCGGACGTCGTCGACGTCGGCTTCGCCTCGATGGTCGGCGCCAGCATCGAGAAGACCTCGTCGAGGGTCAGCGGGACGGGCTGGTGGGTGTGGCCCACGAAGCCGGTGACGCCGGGCGTGTGCCGGACGGCGCCCCACGACTCGTCGGTGAGGTCCATCCGCACGAGGACGTAGCCGGGGATCCGGACGCGGCGCACGACCTTGCGCTGCGCGTTCTTGATCTCGACGACCTCCTCCATGGGGACCTCCACCTGGTAGATGAAGTCCTCCATGTTGAGGCTCTGCGTGCGGTTCTCGAGGTTCGTCTTCACCCGGTTCTCGTACCCGGCGTACGAGTGGATGACGTACCAGTCGCCGAGCTGCGAGCGCAGGTGCGCCTTGAACTCCGCGACCGGGTCCTCCTCGACCTCGACCTCGGGCTCGCCGGCCTCGTCGGGCTCGGCGTCGGCGGCCTCGGCCTGCTCGTCGGCGCCGTCCTCGAGCACCTCGACCTCGGCGGCCTCGCTCACGTCGACGGGCTCGTCGGAACCCGCCGCGGGGGCCTCGACCGCCTCGACCGACGCGAGGGCGTCGTCGAGCTCGGACTCGGCGGCACCCAGACCGGGCTCCTGCGATTCCTGCGACACGTCGAACCTGCTTTCTGCTGCGTGGGGTGGTGCTGAGGTGGCGTGCGCCCGGACCGGGCGCCGGAGGCTCAGCCCCCGAAGACCCAGAAGGTGAGCTTGCCGATCACCAGGTCGACCCCGGTGACGAACGCCATGACGACGGCGACGAACACCAGGACGACGCTCGTGTAGGTCACGAGCTCGGACCGGGTCGGGCGGACGACCTTCTTCAGCTCGGCGACCACCTGGCGGACGAAGAGCGCGATCCGGGCGAACAGGCCGCCGCGCTTCTGCGGGCGGGTGGTGCTGCCACCGCCGGTGCGCTGGGCGGGCTCGCCCGCGTCGGACGCCGCCACCGGTGCCGAGTCGCTCACCTGTTCGTTCCCCTACGTCTCGCGACGCCGACCGTCGCCGGACGCCTCATGTCGTCCGCCGGCCCGCTCGGGACGGCGGTCCGTGACCACTACGCAGGGCAGGCGAGACTCGAACTCGCAACCGCCGGTTTTGGAGACCGGTGCGCTACCAATTGCGCCACTACCCTACGGCGGCGTCGTTCCCCCTGATCCAGCAGTGTCCGCGGTGCGGGCACGGCTCATCATGGCGGACGTCAACCACCGGTGGACCACTGTACGCGACCCGTGGCCCGGGGTCGAACCACGCCCGCCCCGACCCTCTCGCACCCCGGCGAGGTAGTCGGTTCCCGTCGGCGGGCACGCCCTGGACGCCCTCCCTCGACGGGGAGGATCCATCCCGGCGACGAACTCGGCGACGAACGGCGAGCGCGAGGCGGCGGCGTGAGACGGCTCGTGGCCGGCGTGGCGGGGTCTGCGAGGATGGTCCCCGTGAGCGCGCCCGCCCCCGCCAGCCGTCCCACCTCCCCGCCCCGCCGCGTGTCCGCGCGCGTGGGCGGCATCGCGGAGTCCGCGACGCTCGCGGTCGACGCGAGGGCCAAGGCCCTCAGGGCGGCGGGACGTCCCGTGATCGGGTTCGGCGCGGGCGAGCCGGACTTCCCGACGCCGGACTACGTCGTCGAGGCCGCCGTCGCCGCCGCCCGCGACCCCGCGAACCACCGCTACTCCCCCGCGGGCGGCCTGCCCGTGCTCAAGGAGGCGGTCGCGGCCAAGACGCTGCGCGACTCCGGCTACCCGATCAGCCCCGCGGACGTGCTGGTGACCAACGGCGGGAAGCAGGCCGTCTACCAGGCGTTCGCGACGCTGCTCGACCCGGGCGACGAGGTGCTGCTCCCCGGCCCGTACTGGACCACGTACCCGGAGGCGGTCCGGCTCGCGGGCGGGGTGCCGGTCGAGGTGATCGCCGGCGTGGAGCAGGGCTACAAGGTCACGGTCGAGCAGCTCGAGGCCGCTCGCACCCCGCGCACGAAGGTGCTGCTGTTCTGCTCCCCGTCGAACCCCACGGGCGCCGTCTACGACGCCGCGCAGACCGAGGAGATCGGCCGCTGGGCGCTCGGGCACGGCATCTGGGTCGTCACCGACGAGATCTACGAGCACCTCACCTACGACGGCGCCGTCGCGACGCCGGTGCTGCGGGTCGTCCCCGAGCTCGCGGACACCACCGTGGTGCTGAACGGCGTCGCCAAGACCTACGCGATGACGGGCTGGCGGGTCGGCTGGCTGGTCGGGCCCTCCGACGTCGTGCGGGCCGCGACCAACCTGCAGTCGCACCTGTCCTCGAACGTCGCGAACGTGTCGCAGCGCGCGGCCGTCGCGGCGCTCACCGGGGACCTGTCCGCGGTGGCGGCGATGCGCGAGGCGTTCGACCGACGGCGCCGGACCATGGTGTCGATGCTCGCGGAGATCGACGGGGTGGTCGTCCCCGCGCCGGAGGGCGCGTTCTACGCCTACCCGTCGGTGCACGGCCTGCTCGGCCGGACGTTCCGCGGCGTCACGCCCACCACGTCGGCGGAGCTCGCGGCGCTGCTGCTCGACCAGGCCGAGGTGGCCGTGGTGCCGGGCGAGGCGTTCGGGCCGTCGGGGTACCTGCGGCTGTCGTACGCCCTGGGCGACGACGACCTCGTCGAGGGCGTCGGGCGCATCCAGCGGCTGCTGTCCGAGGGCTGACCCGGCGGACCCGCGCGTCCACCGACCGGTGGACGCCGGGTCCCGTCCGCCGGTCGTCGCGGCCCGCGAGGCACCCGCGCCAGGCTGGGCACCATGGACGCAGACGACCTCGCGGTCCGGGTGACCGGGCTGCAGAAGCGGTACGGCGACAAGCGCGCCGTCGACGGGCTGGACCTCACGGTCGCCCGCGGCGAGATCGTCGCCGTGCTCGGGCCGAACGGCGCGGGCAAGACGACCACCGTCGAGATCCTCGAGGGCTACCGGCGCCGGGACGGCGGGGACGTGCGCGTCCTGGGCGCCGACCCGCAGACCGCCGGGCGCGGCTGGCGGGCGCGGATCGGCATCGTGCTGCAGACCAGCAACGACCTGGCGGAGGCCACGGTCGGCGAGCTGGTGCACCACTTCGCCCGCTACTACCCGGACCCGCGCGACCCCGGTGAGGTGATCGACGCCGTCGGGCTGCGGGAGAAGGTCCGCACCCGCACGCGGCAGCTGTCCGGCGGGCAGCGGCGGCGGCTCGACGTCGCGCTGGGCATCGTGGGCCGGCCCGAGCTGCTGTTCCTGGACGAGCCGACCACCGGGTTCGACCCGGAGGCGCGGCACGCGTTCTGGGAGCTGATCGCCGGGCTCCGGGACACCGGGACGACGATCGTGCTGACGACGCACTACCTGGAGGAGGCCGAGCGGCTGGCCGACCGGGTCGCCGTCGTGCGGTCCGGCCACGTCGTCGCGGTCGACACCCCGGCCGACCTCGGCGGCCGGTCCGCCCGGCAGGCCGTGGTGCGGTGGACCGAGGGCGGCGCCCGCCGCGAGGAACGCACCGACGCCCCGACGGCGCTGGTCACGGCCCTCGCGTCCCGCCTCGGCGGCCCCTCGGGCGAGGTCCCCGGGCTGCAGGTGGTCCGGCCGACGCTGGAGGACGTGTACCTCGGGCTGATCGCCGACGACGAGTCATCCACCCCCGCGGGCACGAGCCCCGTGCCGGCCCTCGCGACGACGGAGGCCACCCGATGAGCACCACCACCACGGACCGACCCGCCCGCGCCCTGCCCGGCGCGCTGCGCCTCGGCTACGAGCGGGCCCGGTACGAGATCCGCGGGTTCTTCCGCGAGAGGGACGCGATCATCTTCATCTTCGCGTACCCGATCATCATGCTGGCGATCTTCGCGACGGTGTTCGGCCAGGACGGCGCGACGGTCGGGGACGGCATCCCGTTCGCGCAGTACTTCCTG
>DAMBCY010000285.1:0-5425 GCA_032056255.1 Cellulomonas sp.
CAAGGACGTGCAGCAGCTCGCCGCCGTGACCCGGATGGTGCGGGACCTGGACGTGCCCGTCGAGGTGGTGGGGGTGCCGACGGTCCGGGACGACGACGGCCTCGCGCTGTCCTCCCGGAACGCCTACCTGACCGCCGCCGAGCGGGGACGGGCGCTCGCGCTGCCCCGGGCGCTCGCGGCCGGCGGGGCCGTCGCCGCCGACCGGGGAAGCCCGGACGAGGTGCGCGCCGCCGCCCGGGCCGTGCTGGAGGCCGCGGGCGTCGACACCGACTACGTGGCGCTGGTGGACGCCGGGACCTTCGCGGACGTCACCACCCGCGGCGCGGACGGGACCACGGCCGTCCTCGCGCTCGCGGCCCGGGTGGGCGCCACCCGCCTGATCGACAACTCCGACGTGAGGTGGTCGTGACCATGACCTCGCTGCTGCGGCCGATGATGATCGGCAAGATCCACCGCGCCACCGTGACCCAGGCCGACCTGCACTACGTCGGCTCCATCACCGTCGACGCGCACCTGCTCGCCGCCGCCGACCTGCTGCCGGGCCAGCAGGTCGACGTGGTGGACGTGACCAACGGGTCGCGCCTGACCACCTACGTGATCGCGGGGGAGGCGGGGTCGGGGCAGATCTGCATCAACGGCGCCGCCGCGCACCTCGTGCACCCCGGCGACGTCGTCATCCTCATCGCCTACGGCATGCTGCCCGACGCCGAGGCCCGGACCTACGAGCCCCACGTCGTCCTGGTGGGACCGGACAACCGGATCGTGGGCACCGGCCACGACCCGGGCACCGTGCCGCCGGAGTGGACCGCGGCCTCCGGCCTGCACCCGAGCGGCGTGCCGTTCGACGAGGGCCGCGCCCTCGTCGAGCGCGACGACGCCGGCGGTGCGGGCGGGACCGGGCGGGACCCGGGCGCCCGGCCGTGACCGCGCGCCTCGCGCGCCGGCTCGCCGCCCCCTCCCCGGGGTGGACCGCCCGGGCCGACGCGGTCGTCGTCGGTTCCGGCATCGCGGGCCTGACCGCCGCGCTCGAGCTGCGCACCCGGGTCGCGCGCGTCCTGCTGGTCACGAAGGACGTGCTGGTCTCCGGCTCGACGGTCTGGGCGCAGGGCGGCATCGCCGCGGCGCTCGACCCCGCCGACTCCCCGGCCGCGCACCTGGCGGACACCCTGGTCGCGGGCGTGGGCCTGTGCGACCCGCGCGCCGTCGAGGTCCTGGTCACCGAGGGGCCCGCGCGGGTGCGCGAGCTCGTCGGGCGCGGCGCCGTCTTCGACACCGAGCCCGACGGGCACCTCAGCCTCACCCGCGAGGGCGGCCACCACGCGGACCGGGTCGCCCACGCGGGCGGCGACGCCACCGGCGCGGAGATATCCCGGGCCCTGGTCGACGCCGTGCGCGCCGACCCCGGCATCGAGGTGGTCGAGCACGCGCTGGTGCTGGACGTGCTCACCGCCGCCGCCGGCCCGGACGGGCGCAACGGGCCGGTGTGCGGCGTGACCCTGCACGTCATCGGCGAGGGCAGCCGGGACGGGGTGGGCGCGGCGCTCGCCCCGGCGGTGGTGCTCGCCACCGGCGGCATCGGGCAGGTGTTCCGGTCGTCCACCAACCCGGCGCAGGCGACGGGCGACGGGCTCGCCGCCGCGCTGCGGGCCGGCGCGCGGGTCGGGGACGTCGAGTTCGTGCAGTTCCACCCGACCGTCCTGTGGCTCGGCTCGACCGTGAAGGGCCAGCTGACGCTGGTCTCCGAGGCGGTGCGCGGCGAGGGCGCCGTGCTCGTCGACACCGCGGGCCACCGGTTCCTGCCGGCCGTGCACCCGCTCGCCGAGCTCGCGCCGCGCGACGTCGTGGCCCGGGCGATCGTGCGGCAGATGGCCCGTACCGGCTCCGACCACGTCCTGCTCGACGCCCGGCACCTCGGCGCGGAGCGGCTGCACCGGCGGTTCCCGACCATCGCCGAGCGGCTCGCGGAGCACGGCATCGACCTGACGACGGACCTCGTGCCCGTCGCCCCGGCGCAGCACTACCACTCCGGCGGCGTCGTCACCGACCTGCTCGGCCGGTCCAGCCTGCCCGGCCTGTACGCGGTGGGAGAGGTCGCCTGCACCGGCGTGCACGGGGCGAACCGGCTCGCGTCGAACTCGCTGCTGGAGGGCCTGGTGTTCGCGCACCGGGCTGCGCACGACATCGCCCGGCGGCTCGACGACGGCTCCCTGCGGCCCGCCGAGCCCGTCGAGCGCCCGGGCGACGAGGCGCTGGTCGCCGGCGCCGCGCGGTCCCGGATCCAGCGGATCGCCAGCGAGGGCCCCGGTGTGCTCCGTTCGGCGGCCGGGCTCGAGGCCGCCGCGCAGGCGCTGCGCGCCGTGCGGACCGACGCGCACCGGGCGTCCGACGGCGGCGAGCGGCCCGTCGCCGCCCCGCAGGTCGCCGAGTGGGAGACGACCAACGTGCACCAGGTCGCCTCCGTGCTCACCGCGACCGCCGCCACCCGCCGGGAGACCCGCGGCGGCCACCTGCGCAGCGACTTCCCCGAGCAGGACGACGCGTGGCTGCTGCGCGTGGAGGCGACGCTCGACCCGGACGGCACGCTGGTGCAGCACCGGTCCCGCGTGGACTGAGGCGCCGCCGGGCCGTCCCCGGTCCGGTGCCACCTAGGCTTGCCCGCGTGACCGCTGCACTCGACCCCACCTGGCTGACCCGCACGGTCGCCGTCGCCCTCGACGAGGACCTCGGCGCCGCCCCGGGCCGCGACGTCACCACCCAGGCCACCGTGGACCCGGACGTCCGCGGCGCGGCGCACCTCGTCGCCCGCGAGGACGGCGTCGTCGCCGGGCTGCCGGTCGTCGCCGAGGTGCTGCGCCAGGTCACCGACCGCCTCCGGCTGGAGCCGGCCGTCGTCGACCTGCGGGTGCCCGACGGCGCCCGGGTCGCCCGCGGGGACGTGCTCGCGGTGCTCACCGGCCCCGTGCAGGCGCTGCTCGTCGCCGAACGGACCGCCCTCAACCTCGCCTCCCGGGCCTCGGGCGTGGCGACGCACACCCGGCGCTGGGCCGACGCGCTCGCGGGCACGGGCGCGCAGGTGCTCGACACCCGCAAGACCACGCCGGGCCTGCGGGAGCTGGAGAAGTACGCCGTGCGCTGCGGGGGCGGCACCAACAAGCGGATGGGCCTGCACGACGTCGCGATGGTCAAGGACAACCACGTCGTCGCCGCCGGGGGCGTCGCGGCCGCCGTCGCGGCCGTGCGCGCACGCTTCCCGGACGTGACGATCCAGGTCGAGGCCGACACCACCGAGCAGGCCCTCGAGGCCGTCGGGGTCGGGGCGCGGTTCCTGCTGCTCGACAACATGCCGACGCCGGTGCTCGCCGCGACGGTCGCCGCCGTGCGGGCGCTGGAGCCCGAGGTGGGACGCGTCGAGCTCGAGGCCACCGGGAACCTCACCCTGGACCGGGCGGCGGAGGTCGCGGGCACCGGGGTGGACTACCTGTCGGTCGGGGCGCTGACCCACTCCTCGCCGATCCTCGACCTGGCGCTCGACCTGGTCGCGGGGGCGTGACGGGCCGGTCGCGGGGGCGTGACGGGGCGCGGCCGCCCGCCGGGCGGTGCACGGGGGTGAGCGGGCAGGCTCCCGCCGCTCGGTAGGATCTCGGGCGTGACCGAGCCCCAGCACCCCGCCCCCGCGCCCGCCGACGACCTCCCCGAGCAGCTCCGGGTCCGGCGCGAGAAGCGCGACCGGATGCTGGCCGAGGGCGTCGAGCCCTACCCGGTCGGCGTGCCGCGCACGCACACGATCGCGGACGTCCGCGCGGGCTGGCCCGGCCTGGAGCCCGGCCAGGAGACCGAGGACGAGGTCGGCGTCGCCGGCCGCGTCGTGTTCCTGCGCAACACCGGCAGGCTCTGCTTCGCCACGCTGCAGGACGGCGAGGGCAACCGGCTGCAGGCCATGCTCAGCCAGGCAGGAGTCGGCGAGGAGCGCCTCGCGGCGTTCAAGGCCGACATCGACCTCGGCGACCACCTGTTCGTGCACGGCCGGGTGATCTCGTCCCGCCGCGGCGAGCTGTCCGTGATGGCCGACGCGTGGCAGCTCGCGGCGAAGTCGCTGCGCCCGCTGCCCAACCTGTTCGCGCGGGGCGAGGGCGACGCGCCCGAGCTCTCCGAGGAGGTGCGCGTCCGGCAGCGCTACGTCGACCTCATCGTGCGCCCGGCCGCGCGCGACGCGGTCCGGCTGCGCGCCGGCGTCGTGCGGTCCCTGCGGGAGAACTTCCACCGCCGCGGGTACCTCGAGGTCGAGACCCCGATGCTGCAGACGCAGCCCGGCGGCGCCGCGGCCCGGCCGTTCGTCACGCACATGAACGCGTTCGGCATCGACCTGTACCTGCGGATCGCGCCGGAGCTGTTCCTCAAGCGCGCCGCGGTCGGCGGCCTGGAGCGCGTGTTCGAGATCAACCGGAACTTCCGCAACGAGGGTGCCGACTCCTCGCACTCGCCGGAGTTCGCGATGCTCGAGGCGTACGAGGCCTACGGCGACTACGACACGATGGCCGCGCTCACCCGCGACCTGGTGCAGACCGCCGCCCAGGACGTCCTCGGCACCACGACCCTGACGCTCGCGGACGGCTCGGAGTACGAGGTCGGCGGCGACTGGACGCAGCTGACCATGTACGGCTCGCTGTCCGAGGCGCTGGGGGAGGAGATCACCCCGCAGACCACGGTCGCGCACCTGCAGGGCATCGCCGACCGGCGCGAGGTCGCGCTGGACCCGGCCCGGGTCAGCCACGGCAAGCTCGTCGAGGTGCTGTGGGAGGAGACCGTCGGCGAGCACCTGCACGCCCCGACGTTCGTCCGCGACTTCCCCGTCGAGACCAGCCCGCTGACCCGCGACCACCGCACGGTGGCCGGCCAGGTCGAGAAGTGGGACCTCTACGTGCGCGGGTTCGAGCTCGCGACCGCGTACTCCGAGCTGGTCGACCCGGTGGTCCAGCGCCGGCGGTTCGAGGCGCAGGCGCTGCTCGCGGCCGCCGGCGACGACGAGGCGATGCAGCTGGACGAGGACTTCCTGGCCGCCGTCGAGTACGCGCTGCCGCCCACCGGCGGCATGGGCATGGGCGTCGACCGGCTGCTCATGGCGCTCACGGGCCTGGGTATCCGGGAGACGATCCTGTTCCCGCTGGTGAAGCCGCAGGGCTGATCGGCGCCGGTGCCCGCCGCGGGCGCCGCACCCGGTGGGCACCGCATTTCCCGGCGTACGCTGACCGCATGGACATCGGCCCCGCCCTCGCCGCGCTGATCCCGTCGATCGGCGTCGGGCTCGTCTTCTGGCTGGTCATCCGGGCGCTCGTGAACGCGGATCGCACGGAACGCGCAGCATTGGCGCGCATGGATGCCGAGGATGCCGCCCGGTCCGACAATCGGGAGAACTCTTCCGAAAGCT
>DAMBCY010000286.1:0-5420 GCA_032056255.1 Cellulomonas sp.
TCGGCGTCGCCCAGCGCGGCGACGTAGTTGTCCAGTCCCACGAACGACTCGACCCGGCGGCCCAGGACGCCGCCCCCGCTGACCTGCTTCGCCCGCAGGCTCAGCCACAGCGTGTAGCCCATCGGCAGCAGCAGGAACAGGGCCAGCAGCACGGTGGCGGGCGCGACGAGCACGTAGGGCACCTTCCGGCTCCCGGGATGACCACCCGCCCGCGCCCTCCCGCGTCCTGTGACGGGTCTCGTGCGCATCGCTGTCTCCGTTCGGTCGTGCGTGTCCGGTGTGACGGCGACCCGCCCGCAGCGGGCGGGTCGCCGTCGGTGCCGCGGTCAGCCTGCGGCGACGGCGTAGCCCTGCGCCTGGAGGTCGTCGCGGCTGCCGGACTCGATCGCCGCGAGCCGGTCGACCATCGGGGTGCCGGCCTCGAGCGCCGCCGAGAACGCGTCCTGCATGAGCTGGTAGGTGGCGTTGACGTTCGGCGCCCAGGTGAAGCCCCGGGCGACCGACGCCGCGTGCGCCGCGAGCTGGTAGAAGTCGTCCTGGCCCTCGAGCACCGCGGGGGTCGTGGTGTCCCCCGCGTACTCCTGGCCGGCGACAGCCGCGGGGTACACACCTGCGACGTCCACCAGCGCCTGCGTGGACTCCGGCGAGGTGCTCAGCCAGGTGAGGAACTCCACCGCCGCCTCGTGGTGCTCGGACTCGGCGCTCACGGCCACCGACGAGCCGCCCCAGAAACCGGTGACGTCGTCGCCGGACTCCCACTGCGGCAGCGGGGCCGCGCGCCACAGCCCGGCGGTGTCGGGAGCGATGCCCTCGATCACGCCGGCCCCCCACACCGGGGCCACCCAGGCGAGCAGCGTGCCGTCGGCGAGGCGGGCGTTCCAGTCCGTCGAGTAGGTGGCCTCGGTGCTCACCGCACCGTCGCCCACCAGGTCGCCCCAGTACGTGGCCACCTTCCGGGACTCCGCGGAGTCGATGTCCACGACCCACTCGTCCGCGTCGGTGGTCGACCACCAGTCGGCACCGGCCTGCTGGGCCATCCCGGCGAACCAGCCGCTGTAGTCCGGCGAGTACGCCGTGAGGTTGCTCGCCGGGTCGGCTGCCCGCACGGCCTCGGCCGCGGCGGCGAACTCGTCCCACGTCGCCGGGACGTCCACGCCCAGCTCCGCGAACCGGTCCTCCCGGTAGAACAGCATGAGCGGGGCGACGTCGCCCGGCAGCGCGAACGTGCTGCCGGCCCAGGTGACCTGCTCCCAGGCCCCCGGCGACAGCTGGTCCTGCAGATCGGCGACGTCCTGCGTGATGTCCGCGGCGATGCCGTTCGAGACCAGCACCGGCAACGACTGGTACTCGGCCTGCATCAGGTCCGGCAGGTTCCCGGCCTCCCCGGCGGTGAGGATCCGCGTGACCAGGTCGTCGCCCTCGGCGAGCCGGTCGACGGTCACCTGGATGTCCGGGTGCTCCGCGTTCCACAGGTCGACGACGTCCTCGATGTTCGTCATCCAGGACCAGAAGGTCAGCTCGACCGGTCCCTCCTCGCCCGCCGCGTCGGACGACGGGTCCGCCCCGCCGCAGGCCCCGAGGGCGAGCGCGCCCGCGACCGCGACGGCGCCCAGGGCGGTGGCGCGGCGGCGACCGCGGCGCCGGGGACGGGCGGTGCCTGCCGTGCGTGAGTCGGTCATGGTTCCTCCTGCTCTCCTGTGTCTGCGCCGGGCCCCCATCGGCCGCGGCGTCCAGCAGCGGGCCGGGGCTCAGTCCCCGGCCACCTGCGCGTCATCGCCGTAGCGGAGTCCGTCGCCGCACCGGAACACCGGGTCGGCGGTGTCGAAGGCGACGTCCGTGCGGCTGGCTGCGACGGCGGCCGTGGACCGCGGCAGGTCGACGGGCAGCCGGCCCTCCGGTCCCGCCACCCCGGTGAGGACCTCCAGCAGCGCGCGGTCGCCGGTGCCGAAGTCCGCCACGAGCGCGCCGACCACGCCGACGAGCGGCGTCACGACCGCCGGCCGGTCGAGGTACACGACCAGCACCGTGGGCACCGCCGCCGCGACGGCGCGGATGCGCTCGACCTCGGCGTCCGGGAACTCCAGCGACCCGGTGTGGAACCCGGCGGCGAGCCCGTCGCGCTGGTCGTACGGGGCGACCACCCGCAGCACGGCGACGTCCGCGGAGTCCAGGTCCGGGGCGACCTCCACCTGCTCCGCGAGGACGGCGGGCGAGATGCCCTCGGCCCACACCCGGACCCCGGGTCGCAGGGGCAGCAGCGGCCGGTCCTCGACGCGCCGGTTCGACAGCAGCGTGAGCGAGCGGCGCTGCGCGTCGTGGCCCGCCGCGACGAACTCCGGGTTCGCCACGACGCGCTCGGCGTGCTCGGGGTCCAGGTAGGGCCGGTCGAACAGCCCGAGCACGAGCTTCTCGCGCAGGATGCGGCGCACCGAGGTGTCGATGCGCTCCTCGGAGACCTCGCCCGACCGCACGAGGTCGAGCACGAGGTCGGTGCGGTACTCGCCGCCGAACTGGTCGACACCGGCGTCCAGCACCTTGCGGACGCGTTCGCGCGGCGTGAGGTGCTCCGCACCCCAGGCGCGGGCCGCCACGGGGTCGCCCAGGGCGATGCCGTCGGTGATGAGGCTCCAGTCGGTGCACACGACACCGTCGAACCCGAGCCGCTGCCGCAGGATGCCGGTGACGACGGACCCGTTCAGCCCGAAGCCGACCTCCTCGTACTGGGTGCCGACCGGCATGCCGTAGTAGGGCATGACCTGCGACGCGCCGGCCTCGAGGGCGGCGACGAACGGGGCGAGGTGCTCCTCGAACCGGCCGCCGGGGTAGACCTGCTCACGGCCGTACGGGAAGTGCGGGTCCTCCCCGTCCAGCTGGGGGCCGCCGCCCGGGAAGTGCTTGATCATGGCCGCGACCGAGTCCGGGCCGAGCCGCTCGCCCTGCAGGCCGCGGACGTAAGCGCGGCCCAGGCGGGTGGTCAGGTCCACGTCCTCGCCGAAGGTCGCGAAGATCCGGGGCCACCGCGCCTCCGTGGCGAGGTCGAGCTGGGGGTGCAGCGCGACGCGCAGCCCGACCGCCCGGTACTCCTCGCGCACCACGTCGGCGAACCGCTCGGTGACCTCCTCGGACCCGATCGCGGCGATGCCCAGCATCTCGGGCCACTGGGAGAAGAACCCCACCGGGGACTCGCTCTCCGGGTTGCCGGTCAGCGCGTTGCGCGGATCCGTCGTCACCGCGTGCCGGGTGTCGGTGGAGAAGGTCAGCGGGATGCCGAGCGGCCGCTCGAGCGCCATCCGCTGCACGGCGTTGTGCCAGGCGACGAACTCGCGGGGCGTCGCCGTCGTGCCGAGCAGGCCGAAGTGCGTGATGTGCTGCTCCAGGACCGTGGGCCGCAACGCCGGCAGACCGAACTCGGCGTTGGGCCGGTCGACGTCCTCCAGCGTGGCCATCGGGTGGAACATCTGCCCCACCTTGGCCGGCAGGTCCAGCCGGGACAGCAGGTCCTCGACCCGGCGCTCGACCGGCACGGCGGGGTCCTGGTACGGCAGCAGCGGCTGCTCTGGGGGCATCACGGTCCCTCTCGTCGGGTCGTCGTCGTCCGTCACGCGGGTCCTGGGGGCTCCCTCGCCCGAGGCTCGTCCTCGAGCGGTGTGCCGACGCGGACGTCGCGGCACGTGGAGCACCGAAGTCGGGTGACTCGGTGGTGAAGCGCTTCACCACCATAACCACGTTGAACCACGGCTGTCCAGAGGGATCCATCCCCTCTCGTGGGTGAAGCGCATCGACCGGAGCCCGCACTCCGCTAGAGTCGGACCGGATCACTGGAGGACAGCACGTGACGACCATCGGGGACGTGGCACGCCGGGCGGGGGTCTCGGCGTCGACGGTCAGCTACGTCATCACCGGCAAGCGCCGCCTCTCCGTGGAGACCACCCGGCGGGTCGAGCGGGCCATCGCCGAGCTCGGGTACCGCCCGCACGCCGGGGCGCGGGCGCTCGCCTCCGCCCGCACCCACCTCATCGGGCTGGTGGCGCCGCTGCGGGTCGGGGTCGACGTCAACGTGATCATGCAGTTCGTCGCGGGCGTGACCCAGGGTGCCCGTGCGCACGAGCTCGACGTCCTCCTGCTCCCCCAGGACGACGGGACGGACCTCGCCCGGGTGACCGCCGCCTCGATGATCGACGCCCTCGTGGTGATGGACGTCGAGGCCGACGACCCCCGGCTCACCGAGCTGGCGGCACTCGCCAGGCCGGTGGTCCTCATCGGCGTGCCGGACGACTCCACCGCCCTGACCTGCATCGACCTCGACTTCGAGCGCGCAGGTGCCCTCGCGGTCGAGCACCTGGCCGAGCGCGGGCACCGCCGCGTGGCCCTGCTGGGCTCACCCCGGGAGGTGCTGCGGCGGCACACCGCCTACGCCGAGCGGATGACCCGTGGCTTCGACACCGCGGCCGACCGGCTCGGGCTGGACCACGTCGTCGTCCCCACCACGTCGTCGGTCGCGGGCGCCTACCGGGCCGTCGACGAGCTGGTGGACGCCGTGCCCGACGTGACCGGGCTCGTGGTCCACAACGAGATCGCCCTGCCGCACGTCGTCGCGCGCCTGCGCGAGCTCGGCCGCGCCGTCCCGGACGACGTGTCCGTGGTGGCCGTGTGCCCCGAGAACGTCACGCTCTCGCTGCCCGTGCCGGTCACGAGCATCGACATCCCCGCCGAGCTCATCGGCCGGACCGCCGTCGCGATGCTGGTCGCGGCCGGGCAGCAGGACGCGCCGGCGGAGGTCCGGCTGCTGCGACCTCGGCTCACCGACCGCGGCACCGTCCGCCACGTGGGCCCGCCCGCCGGCTGAAGCACGCCGGCGGTCCGTCAGACCGAGACGAGCCGCCCCGCGCGGTACACGGCCACGCACGCGAGGTCGCCGTCCGTGACCACGACGTCCGCGCGGCGGCCGACCGCCAGCGCGCCGAGGTCGGGCCGGCCCAGGACCTCGGCCGGCGTGGTGGCCGCCGAGCGGACCGCGGCGACGATCCCGATCCCGGCCTGCACCACGCTGCGCACCACGTCGAGCAGGTGCGCGGTGCCGCCCGCGATCGACCCCGCCGTGCCGTCGGCGTTCCGCAGCCGGGCGACGCCGCCGCCGACGCGGACCGCCATCGGCCCGAGCTGGTAGTCGCCGTCCGGCATCCCCGCCGCGGCCATCGCGTCGGTCACGAGGGCGATCGAGCCCGGGCCCACGAGGTCGAACACCGCGCGCACCGTGCCGTCCGCCAGGTGGGTGCCGTCCGCGACGAGCTCGACCACCAGCTCGCCCCGGGCGGCGGCGGCCAGGCACGCGGCGATCGGGCCCGGGTCACGGTGGTGCAGCGGGCGCATGCCGTTGAACAGGTGGGTCGCCGTGGGCCGCGGCGAGCGTCCGCGTCCCG
>DAMBCY010000287.1:0-5406 GCA_032056255.1 Cellulomonas sp.
ACGAGCTCGTCCGTGGCGCGCCGGACGTCGTCGTTCACCACGACGTGGTCGAACTCCTGCTCCGCCGCCATCTCGACCTCGGCGGTGCGCAGCCGTCGGGCGCGCTCCTCCGCGTCCTCGGTGCCCCGCCCGACGAGCCGGCGCACCAGCTCCTCCATCGAGGGCGGGGCGAGGAACACGAACTGCGCGTCCGGCATGGTCGAGCGCACCTGGCGCGCGCCCTGCAGGTCGATCTCCAGGAGCGCGGGCTCCCCGGCGGCCAGTCGTTCCTCGACCGGTCGCCGGGGCGTCCCGTAGCGGTTCCTGCCGTGCACCACGGCCCACTCCAGCAGATCCCCGGACGCGGCCATCGCGTCGAACGCCTCCGGGGTGACGAAGTGGTAGTGCAGCCCGTCCACCTCCCCCGGCCGGGGCGCCCGCGTGGTCGCCGACACCGACAGCCACACCCGGGGGTACCGGGCGCGGAGGTCGGCGGAGACGGTGCCCTTGCCGACGGCCGTCGGTCCGGCGAGAACGGTCAGCCGGGCGCGCGGCGTCGTCATGGGGTCGGGTGCTCCTGGATCTGGGGCGACCCCGCACGGGGCCGCGGACGGGTGGGGCGGTCGGCTCAGCCGAACCGCTCGACGAGCGCCTTGACCTGGTGCGGGCCGAGGCCGCGCACGCGCCGGGTCTCCGAGATGCCGATCTCCGAGATGATCTGGCGCGCCTTCACCTTGCCCACGCCCGGCAGGGACTCCAGCAGGGCGAGGACCTTCAGCTTGCCGATGGTCTCGTCCTTCTGGCCCTGGGCGATGACCTCGGACAGCGTGCCCTGCGAGTACTTCAGCCGGTTCTTGACCTCGGCACGGGCCTGGCGGGCGGCAGCAGCCTTCTCGAGGGCCGCAGCGCGCTGCTCAGGGGTGAGAGTCGGAAGTGCCACGTGAGTCACCTTCTCATCACGGTCGGGACGCAGGGACATGGAACATACGCGATCCGGGGCGACGGGGCGACCTCGCCCCGGGGCCCGGTGGACCACCCGTCGAGGATGACACGGTATGCCCGCCACGGCACGTTCCGGCAGCGTGTCGCGCCGAGAACCCGGGCACCGAGGGTGGGTCCCGCGCGCCGAGGGTGGTCTCCGGCGAGCACTTCCTCACCCCTCGGAGGCCACCCTCGCCGCTGGCGCTGGCCGCTGACGCTGGCCGCTGGCGTGGTGCGTCAGCGCAGCGCCGAGGCGGCCGCGGCGGCCGCCGCGCGGGCGGCGGAGCGGAGGGGGCCGACGTCCGGGCCGGCGGCCAGGACGCCGCGGGAGGAGGAGGCCAGCACCGCCGAGCGCGCCGCCCCGAACACGGCCGCGAGCTCCGCCGGCCCCGCGCCCTGCGCGCCGACGCCCGGCGCGAGCAGCGGTCCGCGCACGGCGGCGAGGTCCACGCCCAGCCGGGTGGCGGCGTCGCCGGTGGTCGCGCCGACGACCAGGCCGACCGACCCGAGCTCCCCGCCGGTGCGGGCGAGCTCGGCCGCGTTCGACTCCGCCGCCGACCGCGCGACGCGGTCCGCGACGGCGACGCCCTCCGCGTCCCGCGCGTGCTGGACGGCGCGGCCCTCGGGGTTGGACGTGAGGGCGAGCGCGAACAGCCCGCGACCGGTGGCCAGCGCCGCCTCCACGGCCGGGGCCAGCGAGCCGAAGCCGAGGTAGGGCGAGACCGTGAGCGCGTCGGCGGCCAGCGGCGAGCCGTCGCGCAGGTACGCGTCCGCGTACGCGCCCATGGTGGAGCCGATGTCACCGCGCTTGGCGTCCATCACGACCAGGGTGCCGGTGTCCCGCCCGACGGCGACGACCTCCTCGAGCACCGCGACGCCCGCCGCGCCGTGCCGCTCGAAGAACGCGGACTGCGGCTTGACGGCCGCGACCCGCCCGCCCACGGCCTCCATGACGGTGAGGGCGAACCGCCGCACCCCGTCCGCGGTGTCCGGCAGGCCCCAGGCGTCCAGCAGCGACGCGTGCGGGTCGATGCCGACGCACAGCGGTCCGTGCGCCGCCATCGCCTCCGCGAGCCGGGCCCCGAACGGCCTCACGCGACGCCCCCGCTCGCGACGACGTCCGCCGCCCCGGCGACCCGGGCCGCCGCGGCGCCCCCTGCCCGGCGCGCCGCCGTCGCGGCGTCGTGCTCCTGCAGGCTGGCGACCCGGAAGGGCCCCGCGAGGGCGGCCTCGATGGCCTGCACGGCCGCACCGAGCTGCTGCACGGTCGTGACGATCGCCTTGTCCGCCGCGGTCGTGGCGGCGCGGATCTCGTAGCCGTCGGCGCGCGCGCCCTGGCCCGACGGCGTGTTCACGACGATGTCGACCTCACCGGCGGAGATGAGGTCGACGATGGTCGGCTCCCCCGCCGGCCCGCGGCCGCGGGAGAACTTCCGCACGACGCGCGACGCGATGCCGTTCCGCTTGAGCACCGCCGCGGTGCCCTCCGTCGCGAGGACCTCGAAGCCGAGCTCGTGCAGGCGCTTCACAGGGAACACGATGGAGCGCTTGTCCCGGTCGGCCACCGAGATGAACGCGGTCCCGGACGTCGGCAGGCCCCCGAACGCCGCGGACTGCGACTTGGCGAACGCCGTCGGGAAGTCGGTGTCGAAGCCCATGACCTCGCCGGTGGACCGCATCTCCGGGCCGAGCACCGTGTCGACCACGGTGCCGTCGCCGGTGCGGAACCGCTTGAACGGCAGCACGGCCTCCTTGACGGCGATCGGCGCGTCGAGGTCGATCACGCTCGCGTCGTCCGCCGGGAGCACGCCCGAGGCCCGCAGGTCCGCGATGGACCGCCCGGTCATCACCAGCGCGGCGGCCTTGGCCAGCGGGACGCCGGTGGCCTTGGACACGAACGGCACGGTGCGGGACGCGCGCGGGTTGGCCTCGAGGACGTAGAGCACGTCGGAGACGAGCGCGAACTGGATGTTCAGCAGCCCGCGCACCCCGACGCCGCGCGCGATGGCCTCGGTGGACACCCGGATCCGCTGCAGCTCGGACTCGGAGAGGCTGACCGGCGGCAGCACGCACGCCGAGTCGCCGGAGTGGATGCCGGCCTCCTCGATGTGCTCCATGACGCCGCCGAGGAACAGCTCGGTGCCGTCGTACAGCGCGTCCACGTCGATCTCGATGGCGTCGTCCAGGAACCGGTCGATGAGCAGCGGCGGCAGCGTCCCGCCGTGCCCCGCGGGCCCGGAGAGCGATGCGTCCGCCAGCGCGCGCTCGACGTACTCGGTCAGCTGCTCGTCGGAGTAGACGATCTCCATGCCGCGCCCGCCGAGCACGTAGGACGGCCGGACCAGCACGGGGTACCCGATGCGGTGCGCCTGCTGCCGGGCGACCTCGAGGGTGGTGGCGGTGCCGAACGCCGGGGCGGGCAGGCCGGCGGCGGCGAGCACGGCGCCGAACGCCCCGCGGTCCTCGGCGGCGTCGATGGCGGCGGGCGGGGTGCCGAGGATCGGCAGCCCGGCGTCCGCGAGCCGCTGCGCGAGCGACAGCGGCGTCTGGCCGCCGAGCTGGACGATCAGGCCTGCGACCGGGCCGGCGGCCTTCTCGGCCTCGTACACCTCGAGGACGTCCTCGAAGGTCAGCGGCTCGAAGTAGAGGCGGTCGGCGGTGTCGTAGTCCGTCGAGACGGTCTCGGGGTTGCAGTTGACCATGACGGTCTCGTACTCGCCCTTGAGCGCCAGCGTGGCGTGCACGCAGGAGTAGTCGAACTCGATGCCCTGCCCGATGCGGTTCGGGCCGGACCCGAGGATGAGGACCGCCGGGCGGGTGCGCGGCGCGACCTCGGTCTCCTCGTCGTAGGAGGAGTAGTGGTACGGCGTGCTGGCGGCGAACTCCGCGGCGCAGGTGTCGACCGTCTTGAACACCGGGCGCACGCCCAGGGCGTGCCGGACGCCGCGGACGACGTCCTCGCGGTCGCCGCGCAGCGCCGCCACCTGGGCGTCGGACAGGCCGTGCCGCTTGGCGCGCAGCAGCAGCCCGCGGGACAGCTGGGGCGCGGCGGCGACCTCGGCGGCGACCTCGTTGACCAGCGCGACCTGGTCGAGGAACCACGGGTCGATGCCGGTGCGGTCGTGGACCTCGTCGACCGTCACCCCGGCACGCAGCACCTGCTGCACGTCGACCAGGCGGCGCTCGGTGGGCCGGGAGATGGTGGCCGCCAGCGCGTCCAGGTCGGCCCCGGTCGGGGCGTCGCCGTCCCAGTGGAACGTCGAGCCCTTCTTGTCGAGGGACCGCATGGCCTTGCCGAGCGCCTCGGTGAAGTTGCGGCCCAGGGCCATGGCCTCGCCGACGGACTTCATCGTGGTGGTCAGCGTCGGGTCGGCGGCCGGGAACTTCTCGAACGCGAACCGCGGCACCTTGACCACGACGTAGTCGAGGGTGGGCTCGAACGACGCCGGGGTGGAGCCGGTGATGTCGTTCGGGATCTCGTCCAGGGTGTAGCCGATGGCCAGGCGGGCGGCGATCTTCGCGATGGGGAACCCCGTGGCCTTGGACGCCAGCGCCGAGGACCGGGACACCCGCGGGTTCATCTCGATGACGATGACCCGGCCGGTGCCGGGCTCGACGGCGAACTGGATGTTGCAGCCGCCGGTGTCGACCCCGACCTCGCGGATGACGGCGATGGAGATGTCCCGCAGCCGCTGGTACTCGCGGTCCGTCAGCGTCAGCGCCGGCGCCACGGTGACCGAGTCGCCGGTGTGCACGCCGACCGGGTCGACGTTCTCGATGGAGCACACGACCACGACGTTGTCGTGCTTGTCGCGCATCAGCTCGAGCTCGTACTCCTTCCAGCCGAGGATGGACTCCTCCAGGAGCACCTCGGTGGTCGGCGAGTAGTGCAGGCCCTGGCCGACGATGCGGCGCAGGTCGTCCTCGTCGTACGCGATGCCGGAGCCGAGGCCCCCCATCGTGAACGACGGGCGCACGACGACCGGGTAGCCGAGGTCCTCGACCGCGGCGAGCGCCTGGTCGACGGTGTGGATGATCGCGGAGCGCGCGGACTCGCCGCCGCAGACGGCCACGACCTCCTTGAACAGCTCGCGGTCCTCGCCCTTCTGGATGGCGGGGATGTTGGCGCCGATCAGCTCGACGTCGTACTTCTCGAGCACGCCGGCGTCGTGCAGCGCGATCGCCGCGTTCAGCGCGGTCTGGCCGCCGAGGGTCGGCAGGATCGCGTCGGGGCGCTCCTTGGCGATGATGGTCGTCAGGACCTCGGTGGTGATCGGCTCGACGTAGGTGGCGTCGGCGAACTCCGGGTCGGTCATGATCGTCGCCGGGTTGGAGTTCACGAGGACGACGCGCAGGCCCTCCTCCTTGAGCACCCGGCACGCCTGGGTGCCGGCGTAGTCGAACTCGCAGGCCTGGCCGATGACGATCGGGCCGGAGCCGATGACC
>DAMBCY010000288.1:0-4166 GCA_032056255.1 Cellulomonas sp.
CAGGTTCTCGGCCCAGGGCCGCCAGCCCAGGTAGGCGGCCGAGAGCTCGTCCTGACCGGACGTGAAGGTCGACGCCCGTCCCGTCAGGGACCACCCGGAGTCGCCGGCCTGGCTCGCGTTGCGGGTGTCGGTGACCGTCAGCGTGGGCAGCGCGCCGTCGAACCGCAGCCGGTCGCCGACGTTGCTGGGCCCGGTGAGCCGGACGCCGGCGCCGTAGTCCGCGACCGACAGGGTGAGCGCGCCCTCGGGGCCGCCGAGCTCCGGCAGCTCCGCGACCACCGGGATGCCCTCGCCGTCCGCCGGCTGCGCCACGGTGATGACGACGCGCTGGTAGGAGGTCAGCGCCGGACTGCCGTCGTCCTCCGCCTCGGCGATGAGGTGGATCGTCTGGCCGGGCTCCGCGTCGGCGGGCACGGTGACGGACGTGCGGGTCCCGGAGGCGGCGGACGGGACGACCGCGGCCGGGTAGGTGCCCGCCTCACGGTAGCTCCACCAGCTCAGGGACACGTCGTCGCCGTCCGGGTCGCCGAGCGTCGCGGTGAGGTCGACGGTGGCACCGGGCCGTGCCGTGAGGTCGAGGCCCTGGTCCACGGTGACGGACGGCTCGTGGTTCGCGTCGGCGGGGTCGGTCACGGTCCACTGCAGGCGGGCAGCGAAGTCGTTCTGGATCGCCGAGAAGAACCGCGCGGCCGGGTAGTCCCGTGGCGTGGCGCCGGTCGGGTCCGCGTCGAGCGCACCGCGGTTGGACCACTGCTTCGGGTCGTTCGCGTTGACGACCTGCCGGCCGCCCCAGCCGCCCCACGACGGGTCCTCCCAGTTGCGCAGGCCGTTGTCGATGTGCAGCGCGAAGTTGGACGAGTCGCCCTCGGAGATCCACGAGCCGGCGGCCTGCGGTGCGGTCCACACCCGGTAGCCCATCGCGGTCAGCTCCGCGGAGGTGTAGCCGCTGAGCCCGAAGTAGTCCTCGTCGTCGAAGCCGGCGGCCATCTGCTTGCCGTCGCCCCACACGCGGTACTCCGCGCCGATCGGCCCGACCTCGGACACGTGGGTCCGGGTCCAGTCGGTGGTCAGGTAGACCTGGTCGGCCTCCTGGGCGACGCCGCGCGCGCCGTACCCCCAGATCGAGGTGGCGACCTCCCGGTTCTGGATGTCCGGCCAGGTCGGCTTGATGTAGTCCGCGAAGGTCGTGTCCTGCTGGCCGAAGCTCGTGATGACGGTCTTCTCGACCACCTTGGCGTAGACGGCGTCCCACTCGGGGGTCCCGCGGTACTCGTCCTCGATGGACTTCAGCGCACGGGCGATGGTGTTCGGGCCGCCCCAGGCCTGCAGGAAGACCTGGCCGGGCTCGTCGTCCAGCAGGACCTGCTTGATGAGGTCGGACCCCTCGGTGTCCACGGCCATCTCGCCGACGTCGGTGATGTTGCCGACCTTGATCAGCGAGCGCAGGTGCTCGGGGGTGGGGAAGCGCGCGTCGTGCTGCACGAGGTTCGCGTACACCTGCTCGTACGCGTCGACCGCGGTGTCGATGTGCAGCGTGGCCCCGGGCTCGGGCCACCGCTTGGCCGCGATCCCCGCCGCGGCGTCGCCGGAGTAGTGGTGCTGGCTCGCGGAGTAGACCAGGCCCACCAGGTCGATCTCGTTGCTGTAGAGCAGCATGCGCAGCATCGAGTTCAGGTCGTCGAGCTCGGGGTCGGTCGTCACGATCGTGCGTGGCGGGGCCGTGCCGGTGGCCTGGGGGGTGGCCGTCAGGGTGGCCGGTGCCGCCGCGGGCGCCGCGGGTGCGGCTGCGGCCGGTCCGGCGAGGCCCGCGGCCAGGGCGCCGGCGCACAGTGCGGCTGCGCCCGTCCTGGCGAGCGAGGGGTGCCTCGGGTGTGACTGGTCGACCGTCCTTCGTCGGTTCACAGGTACCTCCGGGTCATGACGGGCGTCGCTGCCCGTCGCGGCCGCGCGCGTTCCGCGCGCGGGTGCGGCCCGCGGGCCGCAGGTCTCTGGGGTGCGGGGAGGGTGGTGCGGGCAAGAGGTGGGGGGGGGGGGGGGGGGGGGGGGGGGGGGGGGGGGGGGGGGGGGGGGGGGGGGTGGGGTGCGAGGCCGGTGCGCCGGTGCGCGGGCCGTCACCCGCCGGCCGGCACCGCCCGGGGGCCTGGCGGCGCACCGGCCTCGGAGCCGGGGGCCCCGGCCGCCGCCAGCACCTGGGCCGCTCCCTCGGCCCGGGCGCGCGCCAGGGCGTCGGCGAGCGTGCGCCGTCGGCGCCGGCGCAGCCGCACGACCAGCACGACGGCGAGGACGACCAGGGCGAGGAGGGCGAGCTGCGGCCAGGGGACCACCCAGGTCGTCCCGGTCACGGTGACGGTCCGCAGCGCGGCGTCGCCGAGGTCGTCCTCGCCGACGGCGCCCGGCGTCGCCGTGATCGTCGTCGACAGCCGGACGAGCGGCCAGACGCCCTCGACCACCTGGGTGAGCGACCGGGTCGTGCCGGGCAGCATCTCCTGCGCGGCGGGGGATCCGACGGAGGTCGCGCCGGCTCCGAACGGGCCGGCGGCGGTGACGGAGCCGGCGACGCCGAGGCGGACGTTCCCGGTGTTGGTCACGTCGGTGGCGACGGTGACGGTCCCCGGGGCGAACGGGTTCCACGAGTAGCGGTAGCCGACCGTCGGGGCCTGGGCGGCGACCGCCGGTGCGAGCTCGCCGGTGACCCGCAGGTGCAGGCGCAGGCCCACGCGGGCCTGCAGCCCGACGGCGGTGCCGTCCCCCGCCAGGGTCTCGGCGGCGATGCCGGCGGTGAGGCCGGCGGGGTGGTCGCCGGGGGTGGCGTCGGCCGGCACGGTGATCCGGAACGGGACGAGGACGGACGCCTCCGGGCCGACGGTGACCTGGTCCTGCACGGTGATCCAGGTGCCGCCGTCCTGCGGCTCCTCGTCGTCCTGCAGGATGTCGAACGAGCCGTCCTCCGCGATGATCCCGTCCGAGGCGGTGAGGTCGAAGGTGACCTCGCGCTCGGCGTAGTTGGTGAGGACGGCGTGCTCCGTGACGGACGCCCCCGGGTCGACCGCGGCCCGGAACGACTGGCGCCCGTCGGGGACGCCGGCCGCGTCCGCGGGCACCAGCCCCCACGTCAGCGTCCCGGTGTCGTCGTCGGCCGCCGCGGCCGGGACCGCGGGCAGGCCGACGAGGGCGGCGAGGCCCACGAGGGCGGCGGCCGCCAGCACCCGGCCGGCTCGTGCGAGGTCCTGCGTCGTCATGCTGTCTGGCCCCTCTGGTGAGGGGGTCCGCGGCGGCCGTGCTCGTGGCCGCCGCGGACCCGGTGCGGGTGGCGTCAGTCGACCGGGAAGAGGCTCACGGTCAGCTGCGACGTGTAGGTGCCCTCGGGGGTGTCGACGGGGACCTCGAGGCGCAGGTCCGCCTGCACCGCGGCGGTGCCGAGGCGTGCGGCCGAGGGCGCGGACACCAGCGTGGCGGGGGCCGCCAGGCCGGGGCCGCCGCGCAGGGTGCCGAGCACGGCGTCGCCCAGGACCACGCCGTCCCGCAGCCCGTCCGCCCACGGGGACCACCCCAGGTGGCTGGAGGAGAACTCCGTGGTGCCCGAGCTGAACACCGAGCCGCGGCCGGTGACCGTCCACCCGGAGTCGCCCGCCTGGCCGGCGTTCCGGGTGTCCGTCACCGTGATCGCCGGCAGGGCGCCGTCGAAGCGCAGCCGGTCGCCGACGTTGGCGGGGCCGGTGAGCCGGACCCCGGCGCCGAAGTCCGCGACCGACAGCGTCAGCGCGCCCTCCGGGCCGCCGAGCTCGGGCAGCTCCGCGACGACCGGGATGCCCTCGCCGTCCGACGGGGCGCCGACGGTGAGGATCACGCGCTGGTGGTGGACCAGCGTGTGCTCGCCGTCGTCCTGCGCGTCCAGGACCAGGTGGATGGTCGTGCCGGGCTCGGCGTCGGCCGGGACCGTGACGGTGACCTCACCGTCGGCCCCGGTCACGAGGTCCACGGCGCCGGGGAACGTGCCGGCCTCCTGGTACTGCCACCAGCCCAGGGTGACGTCGTCGCCGTCGGGGTCGGTGGCCGAGCCGTGCAGCGTGAGGCTCCGGCCCGGGTAGACGGTCAGGTCCAGCCCCTCGGCGACCGAGGCCTGCGGGACGTGGTTCGCGTCCTCGTACGCGGGGGTGACGCCCCAG
>DAMBCY010000288.1:4176-5387 GCA_032056255.1 Cellulomonas sp.
CCCAGTCGTGCTGGATCTCCTCGACCCACCGCGTCTGCGGGTAGCTGCGGTCGAGGGCGCCGGTGGCCGGGTTCACGTCGCTGGTGTCGAGGTTGTCCGACGCGCGGAACCGGCCGCCCCAGCCGCCGTAGGTCACGTCCTCCCGCTGGCGCAGCCCGGTGAAGTCCATCAGGTACAGGAAGGACGGCGAGTCGCCCTCCGAGATGAAGTCGTACTGCTGGCGGCCCGAGCGCGGGAACTGCGCGGACGGGTTGGTGGTCGCGTCGGGGCTCCACCGGTCCTCGCCGGGCAGCTCGCCCGGGATCGCCTGCCCGTCGCCCCACGTGTGGTAGCCGGCCAGCAGCTCGCCGTGCCCGGTGAGGAAGTTCTCGACCATGTACTCCGCCTGCAGGGTGTACCGCTGCTCGGCGGGCACGCGGCTCGCCCACTGGTAGGCGAAGCTCCAGAACTGGCTCTGGTTGTCGATGATCTGGATGCCCGGCCAGCTCGGCTTGATGTACCCGGCCAGCGTGGTGTCCTGGTTGAGGATGTTGTAGATGACGACCTTGTCGGTGATCCGCGCCTGGAGGGCCGGCCACTCCGGGGTGGCGGAGTAGTCGTCCTCGATGGCCTTGAGGGCGCGCGCCAGGGTGTTGAGGCCGCCCCAGGTCTGGACGTGGATGGGGTCGCCGTCGTCGAGGATCAGCCGCTCGAGCATCTCGGACCCCGCGGTGTCCTTCGCCATGGCGGACGAGTAGTCGACGTTGCCGATCGCGGAGATCGAGCGCAGGTGGTCCGCGGTCGGGTACCCGTCGGCGTGCTGGCTGAGGTTCGGGTAGATCTGCTCGTACTCGTCGAGGTACTCGTCGAGCCACTCGGTGCCCGTCCAGCGGAACGGCTGGGTGCACGAGCGCGCGCCGGAGAACCCGCCGCCGCACTGGCCCACGACCGTCCCGTCCGGGTTCACGACGTCGGCGGGGGCGTCCGGGTCCTCCCCGCGCCAGTGGAACATCGAGCTGGAGTAGATGATCCCCTCCAGGTCGACCTCGTTCGTGTAGTAGAGGAAGCGCACGAGGCTGTCCATGTCGTCGATCTCGCCGTCCTGGGTGATGACGGTGCGCGGCCGCGGGTCGCCGTCGTCGACGACGGCCGCCATCACGGGCAGCTGGGCCACCCGGCTCGGCGCCGGCGCGGCCGCGGCGGGGCCGGCGGCGGCCAGCGTGGCGACCAGG
>DAMBCY010000289.1:0-5382 GCA_032056255.1 Cellulomonas sp.
CCTTCTCCAGCGCCGCCTCGTTCAGCGCCCACGACGTCAGCGGGTCCTGCCGTCCCGGCACCTGGACCTGCACCTGCAGGGTGGTGCGCTCCTCGACGGTGTAGTCCCCCGCGGCGATGCGCCGCACCGCCTCCTTGATGTCGTCGCGCTCGCTCTCGGCGAGGAACCCGACGTGACCCAGGTTGATGCCGAGCAGCGGCACACCCGCGCCGCGCGCCAGCTCGGCCGCCCGCAGGATCGTGCCGTCGCCGCCGAGGATCATCGCCAGCTCGATGTCGTGGAACGCCATCCCCGGGACGTCCTCGCCCGCGAGCACCGGGTCGAACCCGGCGGCGGTCAGCGCGGCCGCGGCCTCCTCGGTCGCCGTCACCGCCTCCGGCCGTCCGCTGTGCGTGACGACCAGGACCCGCCTGCTGCTCATCCGACTGCCTCCTTCTCGTCCTCGACCACGACGCGCACCCGGTCGGCGTCCACCGGCCCGGCGTCCGCGCGCAGCCACAGGAAGAACTCCACGTTGCCGCTCGGCCCGGGCAGCGGGCTGCGCGCGACACCGGCGACGCCGAGACCCGCCGCGGCCGCGGCGTCGGCGACCGCGAGCACCGCCTCGGTCCGCTGCGGCACCGAGCGCACCACCCCGCCGGACCCCAGCCGCTCCCTGCCCACCTCGAACTGCGGCTTCACCATGAGCAGGAGGTCCGCACCGGGCGCCGCCACCGCCGCGAGGGCCGGCAGCACCAGCGTCAGGGAGATGAACGACAGGTCCGCGACGACCAGGCCCGGTGCCGGGTCGACGTCGCCCGCGACCAGGTGCCGCACGTTCACGCCCTCGCGGACGTCGACGCGCGGGTCGTCCCGCAGCCGCTCGACCAGCTGGCCGTGCCCGACGTCCATCGCGACCACCCGGCGGGCACCCCGCCGCAGCAGCACGTCGGTGAACCCTCCGGTGCTCGCCCCCGCGTCCAGGCAGTCCCGGCCGTCGACCCCCACCTGGAACGCGTCGAGCGCCCCGAGCAGCTTGTGCGCCCCGCGCGAGGCCCAGTCGTCGTCCGGCACCTCCCCCTGCGCGACCCGCGGGTGCTGCCCGTCCGACAGGGCCAGCGCCGCCCGCCGGACCGGACGGCCGTCGACGGTCACCCGGCCGGCCGCGACGAGCTCCGCGGCATGACGACGCGACCGGGCGAGCCCGTCCCGGACCAGTGCGGCGTCGACCCGCGTCGCCACACTCAGCCCTCCGCGTCGGCGAGCCGGTCCTGCAGGGCCGTGTGCACGGCGTCGAACACGGCCAGCTGCTCCCGCAGCTCCAGGTCGGAGACCTCCGTGAGGCGCGTCAGCACCTGGTCCACCGCCTGGTCGCCCGTCGGCTCCACCGCACCCGCTCCCCACCCGGCCACCGGCCGCTCGGCCCTGCTCGTCGCACCGCGCACGACCGGGGTCGGTCGCGCGGGTCGTCCGCTGCTCGCGCTGCCCGTCAGGCTACCGGCCGCCGCCGACGCCCGCGGCGTCCGCGTCGGGGACACGCAGGTCGGGCACCGACGACGGATCCAGGTCCACGCCCTCGTCGGCCGCCGCCCAGGCCGCCGCGCACGCCGCGCGCACCAGGTCGATGCCGGCCGGCGCCGCGCCCAGGTCCAGGCGGCCGTCGACCACCCGCGCCGCCGCGTCGCCGCACGTCCACCAGCCCTCGGTCCCGCGCACCGGTGCGGGGTGCGGGACCAGCAGACCACCGAGGTCCGCCGCGACGTAGTGCGGGCGCAGACCCGCCGGGGCGAGCACGTCGTCGCGCGCCGTGCTGACACCCGTCAGGACGTGCAGCCCCGCGAACCCGCCGGAGCGCGCGCCCGCGAGGTCGGTGTCCAACCGGTCGCCGACCACGAGCGCCTCGCGGGCCCCGGCGCCGCGCACCGCCATCTCGTACATCGTCGAGGCCGGCTTGCCCGCGCTGTCCGGGACGACGCCCGTCGCCGCGGTCACCGCACCGACGAGCGCGCCGTTGCCCGGCGCGAAGCCCCGGGCCGTCGGCAGGCTCTTGTCGAGGTTGCTCGCCACGAACCACGCGCCGCCCGCGACCGCGTACGCGGCCTCGGCGAGCTGGGCCCAGCCGAGCTCCGGGGCGAAGCCCTGCGCGACGGCGTCGGGGCGGTCGTCCGCGGACGTCACGACCGTGAACCCCGCCTTCGTCACCGCCGTCACGAGGCCCGCACCACCGACCACCAGGACGCGCGCGCCCGGCTCGAGCCGCTCGGCCAGCAGCGCCGCAGCGGCCTGCGCGGCCGTCATGACGTCCTCCGGCGCGGTGGGGATGTCCAGCGACGTGAGCTGCTCCGCCACCGACTCCGGCTCGCGCGAGGCGTTGTTCGTCACGAACACCACGCGCATGCCCGCCGCCCGCGCCCCCGCCAACCCGGCGGAGGCGCCGGCGATCGGCTCGTGCCCGCGGTAGGCGACACCGTCCAGGTCGACCAGGGCGAGGTCGTAGCGCTCGGCCAGCGGGATGTCGCTGCCGAGCAGTCGTGCGTCGGTCACGCGTCCTCCGTGTCGGCGTCGGTGGGCTCGTCGGCGGCGATGGGCTCGTCCGCAACAGTGGGCTCGTCGGCAGCGGCCGCGTCGGCCGCCGTGGCCGGGTGCGGCGCGTCGGCGGGGTCCTCGGACGCCTCGACGACGTCGGCGGCCGCGTCGGCGGGGTCGAGCACCTCGCCGTCGACCTCCTCGCCGTCGACCTCGAGGTCGAAGACCACCACGTCGTCCTCAGGGTCCTCGCCCGCGACCTCGGCCAGCAGCGCGGCCGGCACCGACGACTCGGCGGCATCCGCCTCGTCGGACCGGCCCGCGGCACGCAGCGCGTCCGCCCGCGCCTGCACCACGCGGGCGTCGAGCAGCGTCCGCACCGGCGAGCCGGCCAGGCCCGCGAGCACCGCGATCGCCGCATCGGGGTCACCCATGTCCAGGCGCGCCCCGCTGGCCACGATCGCGAGCTCGACCCGCGTCTCCGTGCCGAGCCCCTCGGCCTCCGGCGACGCCGCGAGGGCGATCGCCCGCTCCGGCCGGCCGAGTCCCCGCTCGCAGTCCGCCATGACGGCCAGGTGCTCGGACGACCCGTTGAGGCGCCGCACCGTGCGCAGCTCCCGCAGGGCCTCCGCGAACCGCCCCGTCCGGTACGCCGCCAGGCCGGCGGCCTCGCGCACCACGTCCACCCGTCCGCCGTGCCGCACGGCCGCCTGCGCGTGCTCGTACGCCAGCTCCGGGTCCTCGTCGATCAGGCGTCCCGCCATGACCAGGTGGCGCCCGACGATCCCGGCGTTGTCCTTGCTCAGCGTGCGCAGCCGCGCCCGGACCTCGCGGTCCAGCATCCCGAACTCCACGTCGTCCGGGATGTCCGGGCCGTACACGCGCACGGCCTGCGGCGGGCGGCTCGCCCGCCGGTCGTCGTCCGGGCGGTGCGGGCCGCGCGTCAGGGGACGCCGGTCGTCCGCACCGCGACGGTCGCCGCGGTCGTCGCGACGGAACCCGCCGCGGTCCTCACGGGGCGGGCGACGGTCGTCGCCGGCGCCGCCACGGAACCCGCCGCGGTCCTCACGGAACCCGCCGCGGTCCTCACGCCGGCCCCGCCGGTCGTCCCGGTCGTCGCGGCGGGGACCGCCACGGTCCTCGCGGTAGCCACCCGCACGGTCGCCGCGGTCGTCGCGACGGAAACCACCCGTCCGGGCGCCGCCGGGGCTCCCGTCCCGACGGGACGCGGGACGGTCGCCGCCGCGGTCGCGGTCACCCGCGTCACGACGCGGGCCCCGGTCCTGCCACGTCCCGCGGGGACGGTCTCCGCCCTCCGCCGGACGCGCCGACGGACCGCGCGAACCGCCGTCCCGGCGGTCCTCCCGGTATCCGCCGCGGTCGTCGCGCGGACCGCGGGCGTCACGCCGGTCGTCCCGCCGGAACCCGCCCGGGGCGCCGCCGGTCGCGCCGCCGCGCGGCCCGCGGTCGTCGCGGAAGTCCCGGCCCTGCGCCGGACCACGGTCACCGCGGTAGCCCCCGCGGTCGTCACGGGGTGCGGCGTCGCGCCGGAACCCCCCGGACGGCCGACCACCACGATCGCCACCGCCCTGGAACCCGCCGGTGCGACCGCCACGGTCGTCGCCACCCGGACGCTCTCCGCCCTGGTAGCCACCACCCGGACGCGAGCCACGGTCGCCGCCACCCTGGTAGCCACCCGCCGGCCGACCACCACGGTCGCCGCCGGCAGGACGGCCCCCGCGCTCGTCGGAGCGACCGCTCGTTCGTGCACCACGGTCGCGCCCGTCACCCCCCGGACGATCGCCCTGGTCGCCAGCACCCGGCCGACCGGGACGGTCGCCGACCTGGTACCCGCCCGGACGCCCTCCACGGTCACGCCCGTAGCCGCCGCTCGGACGCCCACCCTGGTCGCCGCCGGAACCGTACCCCCGCGACGAGCCGGCCGGACGATCGGTGCGCGCACCCTGGTACCCGTCCCGCTCAGCACCGGGGCGACCGCCACGGCCCCCCTGGTAGCCGGCCCGCTCGCCACCCTGGTACCCACCACGCGGGGCTCCCGGACGGCCGCCCGGGTACCCACCGCGCTCCGATCCCGGTCGGCCGCCGCGGTCGCCCTGGTCGCCACCGCGCGAACCCCGCTCCTCGCGAACGTCCGGACGCGGGCGCTCCGAACGGCCGGCCCCGTAGCCGCCGCGCTCGGCGCCGCCTACCCCGCGCCGGTCTCCCGAACCCGCGCGACCGCGCTGGCCCGCCACCCGAGGGGTCCGCGCAGGACGGTCACCACCCGTGGGCCGTGCCCCGCTCCGGTTGCCGCTGCGCCCGGCACCGCCGCTGCTGCGGCGGTCGCCGGCATCCCCCGAACGCGTCCCGCGCTCGTCGCTGCTCATGTCCTGCGTCTCCTCGTCATCCGACCGTCGTCAATCGTCTCATCCACGGGCCCTGGACCTCGCATCGGGCCGCGGCTCGACAGACCCCGACGCCGGCCCGTCGAGCTCGTCACCGCACCCGACGTCGCGACAGCCCTCAGACGGAGCCGCGTCGCGCAGACCCGCCCGGACGAGCCGGCACCAGCGGCCCGGCGCTGCGGCGAGCGCGACGACGATGCGTCGCACGCCGCCTCGAGCCCGCAGCGGCAGATCCAGAGGTCCCCGACGCGACGGCCCGTCCCTCGCGGGCACGCGCTCGGGCTTGCCGGCAGCACCGGTGACGCGGGTGCAGGGATGCGGCCGAGCCCGCTCGGTGCGGGCAGGCCCGGTCCGGGCACGCTCGATGCGGGCAGGCCCGGTCCCGGCACGCTCGGAACGGGCAGGCCGCGGAAATGTCCGGGGAAACAGGAAGAGCCACCCCGTGCGGGGTGGCTCTTCCTGAATGGGTGTC
>DAMBCY010000290.1:0-4068 GCA_032056255.1 Cellulomonas sp.
TTGAGCAGATGACCTTGCCGGGGATCGCCCCGTACGCCGCCGCCAGCTCCTCGGCCTGACCGCGCGTCAAGCCCATCTGCTCAAGCTGCCGGATCAGTGCCTCGCGACCTTCGTCATACCGAGCCGTGAGCTCCGCCTGGTTCTCGCCGGCGAGCCGACCCGCAGAGGTCTGCGCGTCCAGGCTCGCGACCGCGGCACGCACCTGCTCGTCGAGCAGGGCGTTGGCCGCCGTGCCCTCCTCGGTGCGAGCGGTCAGGTCCGACATGGACAGGTTCGTACCGTCGGCCGCGTACCCGACCTCGGACACCGCAGACGCCAGGTCGCGTGTCCGATCGCTCAGGTAGCCCATGTCGACCTGCGGGTCGAACATCTCGTTGAACCGGTCGCGCGCGTCTTCGATGCCGGGGATCAGGGCCGCACGCAGGTTGTCGGCCGCCTCGTCCGTGGTGTCGTCGAAGTCCCGCATGCCGTCGGCCAGCGACTTGAGCCCATCGACCTCCTCGTCGAGGTCCACGAACGGCAGCCCGTTGAGCCCATCGAGGACACCGGCGACTCCGGTCACGGTGTCGGCCAGCGGCCCGGACACGAACCGACCGAAGCCCTCCGTCGCGGCCGCCGCGCCCTCGACCGCGGCAACCCCGAAGTCCAGCGCGCCGTTCACCAGGCCGGAG
Organism: Cellulomonas sp.; assembly: GCA_032056255.1. Lineage (GTDB taxonomy): Bacteria > Actinomycetota > Actinomycetes > Actinomycetales > Cellulomonadaceae > Cellulomonas. The sequence goes on from DAMBCY010000290.1 coordinate 672, forward strand.
AAGAACTCCAGCAGCGGACCCCGGTTCGCGCTTACCCACTCCGCCGCGTCGCCCAGGGGTTCGGAGAACGCACCGGCGAGGGCGCCCTTGATGCCGTCCGTCGCGACCTGGATGTTGCGCTGCGCCCCCTCGAGCTTCGTCGCGTCGTTGTCGGAGAGCGTGTCGAACATCGCCTGCGCGGCGCCGGTGACGCCGTCGAGTTCGGCGACCGCGGTCGACAGGTCCAGCGCGAACAGCGCGGAGCCCAGGTCTTCGGCCTGCGTGCCGAAGAGCGCGACGGCCGCGGCGTTCCGGGCCACCGGGTCCTCGATGTTCCGCAGCCCTGTCAGAACCTGCTCGAGGCCCTCGCGCGCGCCATCGCCGCCCGCGGCGATCTTCTTGGTCATCTCCTCGGCGCTCAGGCCGATCAGCTTGTACCCCTCAGCGGACGTCTCCGACGCGTCGGTGGCGCGGATCTGGAACTCCTTGAGGGCATCGGCGACCAGGTCCGAGTTGCGGGCACCTGCCTCCAACCCCTGGTTCAGCAGGCCCATCGCCTCATCGGCGCCGAGACCGAGCCGCTGGAACAGCGCCGGGTACTCGATGAACGTGTCGAGCAGATCCTCGGCGGAGTTGACGCCGTTGCGCGCACCCGCAGCGATGACATCGAACGCCTCGCCGGCGGACTTCGCGATGCCCGTGCGCAGCATCGTCGTCACCGCCTGCGCGATCGGCTTCACGTCCTCGCCCAGAACGTCGGCGATGCCGGCCAGGGAATCGATGACGCCCTCGGCCTCACGAGCCGTCGCGTCCTCGTCCAGCAGGTCGAACTGCAGCGCCAGCCGGGCGGTGTCCATGTTCTGCTCGATCGACTCGCCGAACACGTCGGCGTATGCCTCGCCAGCAGCCATCGCGAACCGCCGTGCGTCCGCCTCGGTGATGCCGGTCAGCGCTTGGAGGCGGTCCTGCCGCACCTCGACCTGCAAGCCCTCGTTGATGCCGTCCAGCACGGCCTTGCCGATCGCGACCCCGGCGAGGATGACGCCCCCGGCGACTGGGATCGCCTTCAGCGCGTCGCTGATCCCGTCGCCCAGGCCCTTGCCCGCAGCGTCACCGCCCTCGGCGCCGGCCGCGCCGGCCTCGTCCGCGAGGCCGTCCAGCGCGGCCTCGGCGGGCGCGGTGTCGGCGTCGATGACCATCGACTCGCGAGCGGACACCAGGGCATCGCGGCGCCGCGTGATCTGCTTGAGCGCGGCCTCGGCGCGCTTGATGTCGGCCGTGACCTCCATCGTGGACTCGACGGAGTGGAGGTAGTCGAGCCGCTCCTGGACCTTCGTCAGGCCGGTCTCGGCGCGCTCGATGTTCGCGTCGACCGTGGCGACCGTCTTGGCCGACACGATCTTCTTGGCCTCGGCCTCGACGCGGTCCATCGCAGCCATGGCGCCCTTGGCGTCGCCGTCGACCGTCTGCTTGACCGGGTTCTTCTCGATCTTCTTGGCGCAGTTCTCGACCGTCTTCGCTGCGTCGTCGACCGGCTTGGTGTTCGCCGTGAAGAGAACCTCGAGCTCGGTCACCGTCGCCTTCGTCGCCACGCTCGTCACTCCCTCTGGGTGGTGAGCACCCGGCGCAGTCGGGACTCGGGCATCTCGAGCAGGGCGAAGATCATGGTTCGGACCCCGGGCCACGGCCGGTCCAGCACTGCCGGGTCGTACAGGTCGACGCCGAAGTGCTGTGCGAGGTCGGCCACGACGACGCGCCAGTGGGTGACGATCGCGAGCAGCGAGCCGTCGACCTCGGGGGCCTTCGCCTCGACCGTGACGGAGGCCGGGCGCATGCTGGCGGGGACGGGGCGGTAGTCCGAGTACCAGCCGTCCGCGTCGAGCTCACCGATGCCGTAGGGCGCCCAGTCCTCGGCGGTGATCAGCCTTTTGGGGCGTCCGGCTCACCGGACCCTTCGGTCGCGGCCGGCGTCCACAGGAGCTTGGCCAGCGCGTCGGCGTAGGCCTTGCCGCGCGCCCAGTAGAAGACCGCGTAGTAGGCCATGCGGTCCACGACGACCTGCGGCGCCCCGGCGGCGTCGAGCTGGTCGTACACCGGGCCGAGGGCCGGGTGCTCGTCGGGGCTGATGGCGTCGAGGACCGACTGCACCTCGGCCGGGACCTCGCCCTTGACCAGGCCGAGGCGGACCTCGGCGCGGACTGCGGCGGCGAGGATCTGGCGCATCGCCCGGACGCTCGGGGGAGGCACCGTGTAGGTGCGCCCCCCGAGCGTCAGGGTGAGCCCGTCGACCGCGGCCCACTCCTCGAAGTCGACAGCGGGCATCGGCTCAGACCGTGCGCGTGTACGCGACGGCGTTCGAGGTGCCGCCCGGGGTGGTGACCGTGACGTTCACCGAGCCGGCGGTTCCGGTCGGCAGCGACGCGATGATGGTCGCGGCGTTCGCCACCACGAAGTCGGTCGCCGGGGTCGCACCGAAGGTGACGGACGTCGCACCGAGGAAGCCGGTGCCGGTGAGCGTCACGAGGTCACCCGCACCCTCGCCCTCCGGGGTGATCGACGCGAGCACCGGCTCGGTCACGTCCCACCCGGCGAACGGGTTCACGATCGACGCGAACGGCCCCTGCCCGGTGAGGGTCACGTTGAACACCTCGACCTCGGCGTTGCCCGTGTTCTGGCGGGTGATCTCCACCCGGCAGAACGCCTGGCCGGCGTCGCTCGGGTTCGGGGTGCCGACCTCCGGCTTGTGGTACCAGCGGATGTCGACGACCGCGCCGTCGAGCGTCGCCTTCGCCGCGGCCAGGAGCGCCTCGACCTCCGGGAGGTACAGGCCCGTGGTCAGCGACCGGTTGCCCTGGACGGTGAAGCCCGCCGCGAACGACCGCGCCGCGACGGTCTCGTTCGTCGCGCCCAGGTCGTCGTAGGTCGCCTGGTCCTGGGGGGTCGGCGGGTAGGTCGGCGCCCACGCGCTGATCCGCCGGATCGGCTGGTACGACGGCGACCCCGAGGTGCCGAGGTTGATGTCCAGCCCGTACTCGAAGGACTTGCCGAGCGCGGTGCCGGCGGGAAGGGGAACGACGCTCATGAGTGCTCCTCGGTGTTGTCGGCGTCAGGTGTGTCCAGCGGCACCGAGTCGGGGCCGTAGGCGGTCGCCGGAAGTTCCGGCAGGGCGGCCGGGTCGGTGGCCGGGTCGTGCACCCGCTCGACGAGCAGGGCGATGGCGGGAGGACCAGCGGGGCCGGCCTCGGGCGGGATGCCCGTGCGCCGCGCGGTGTCCGCGAGGATCGCCGCGGCCCGGGCTCTGGCGGCGCGCGAGTGCGGGATGTAGACCTCGCCCTTCGGTGCGGGCATCCCGGCCTCGCGGTAGCGGTCAGCGGTCGACTTCATGTCCCCACCTCCGGGTTGTCCAGGAAGACGCGGT
>DAMBCY010000290.1:4078-5375 GCA_032056255.1 Cellulomonas sp.
CGTGTCCGCACCCAGGGGGCCGAACGTTCCGCGCTGGATCCACGACAGGCCGCGGATGCGGGACCGGCCCTGCAGCAGCGCGAAGGCGAACCCGGCGATCCGGTCGGCGTCGTCCTTGTCGTTGCGCGCGCCGCGGATGCGCAGCTGGACGGAACGCTCGGGCTGGTAGACCAGCGGGTCATCGGTGCCGCCGTAGACGCGCACACCGATCACGCGGTCAGGGGTCTCGGGGATGTCGCCGTAGACGACCCCGACCATCCCGGGCGGCGTCGTCGGCGTGGTCGACCAGTGCCAGCCCGGGACCTCACCGAGCATCTCGCACAGCGCGATCGTCAGGGCCGCGTCGTCCATCAGCGGAGCCTCGCGATGACGCCGGCGATGATGTCGGCTTCGACGCCGACCTCGTCCACGGCGCGCTCGAGGTACTTCGCCTCGCCGTCGTCGTGCTGGTAGTCCAGGCGCTCGTGCTGGAGCCAGGCGTGCGGCGAGCGGAACACCACGCGCACGGTCACGTCGTCGACCAGCACCCGGCCGGACCGACGCAGCTCCTTGGTGTCGGCCGGCGCCTTCTGCTTCGCGAGCTTCAAGACGTCCTTGGCGGTGTCGCGCAGCGCCTCGCGAGCGGCCTTGTCGATCTCGGTCAGCTTCGCGTTGTTCTGCTTCACCACGGGTCGGGCCCTCCTACTCCAGTCGCAGCACCAGGTGCGCGTCGAGCGGCGGGTCGTGCGGGTTCACGGCCGCGCTGAGCACCCGCGCCTCACGCTCGTAGGGCTGCCCCGGCCACACCGTGACCAGCGACCTGAGCGGGACGTGCTCGGGCAGCGCGAGCGTGACCCGCGTGGACGAGACGACCTCGCGGCCGTCGGCGTCGCGCACGAGGGTCTGCTCGTCGATCACCTCGGCCGCGACGGTGCGGGCCGTCCCGTAGGACGTGCCCATGCCACCAGCACCCGTCACGTCGCGGATCCTGACCGTGTGGGGGTACCAGAACGCACCCCAGCTCACGGGTGCACCTCCGGCGGCCAGATCCGGCACGCGGCCGTCGAGACCGGGAAGTGCCCCACCGGTGCCCCAGCGGACGCGGCACTCGTCGAGCACAGCGCGCGCAGCGCGGACCGGTCGTCCGGGGTGAACGCGGACGTGAAGTCCGCCCACGTCACGCTCGTCCCGTTGCGGGACTGCGAACGCATCCGCCCCGTGCCAGCTGCTGGCACCTCGGCCAGGACGCCCTTGAGGATCGCGATGGCGTCCAGGCGGGGCTCGCCGGTCAGGGAGTCGAGACAGGGGGCGATGGAGC
>DAMBCY010000291.1:0-5356 GCA_032056255.1 Cellulomonas sp.
ACCCCGCCCCGCCGGCGGCCCGCCCGCCGGCGCCCTGACCACCGGCGCCCCGACCGCCGTCCTCGCCGCGGCCACCCCGCGCGGGGTGCACCACCGGCCCGCCCTCACGACGCGCGAGCAGCTCGACCTCCCGTGCACCGTGACCCGGCACGGCGCGACCCCCGCCGCGTCCGCGTCCCGGACCGGCCCGCACCGTCCGGTAGCGTGGCCCGCCCGCGACCCCCGTCCCGTCACCGCCGGAGGACCCCGTGCCCGTCACGCCACCCGCGGAGGTGGACCTGTCCCCCGCCCTGGTCCGGGCCCTGCTGACCGCGCAGCACCCGGACCTCGCGGGCCTGCCGGTCCGGCCGGCGGCGCACGGCTGGGACAACGCCACGTTCCGGCTCGGCGACGCCCTGGCGGTCCGGCTGCCCCGCCGGGAGGCCGCGGCGCACCTGGTGGAGCACGAGCAGCAGTGGCTGCCCGTGCTGGCCGCGCTCTGCCCGGTCCCCGTCCCGGCGCCGGTCCGGGTCGGCGTGCCCGGCCCGCTGTTCGGCTGGTCCTGGAGCGTCGTGCCGTGGTTCGACGGTCGGCACGCCGTGGACCAGCCCGTCGCCGACCGCACCGCGTGGGCCCGCGACCTCGCCGAGGCGCTGACGGCCCTGCACGTGCCCGCGCCCGCCGAGGCGCCGGTGAACCCGGTGCGCGGCGGGAGCCTGACCGGGCGGGCGGCGGCACTCGGCGAGCGCCTGGACGCCGGGTACCTCGACGGCGTGCTGCCGGACGCCCGCGCCCGGGCCGGGGCGCTGTGGCGCGACGCCCTCGCCGCCCCGGCGTGGCCCGGGCCGCCGGTGTGGCTGCACGGCGACCCGCACCCCGCGAACCTGGTCGCCGGGGGCGGGGCCCTCCTGGCCCTGCTCGACTTCGGCGACCTCACCGGCGGCGACCCGGCCTGCGACCTCGCGACGGCGTGGCTGACGTTCGACGACGCCGGACGCGCGGCGTTCCGCGCCCGGACGGACGAGCTGGTCCGCGCGGGCGGCCACCCCGAGGACCCCGGGCTGTGGCGCCGCGCGGCGGGCTGGGCGCTGGTGATGGCCTCCGCGATGGTCACGCACGGGGACGACGACCCGGTGATCGCGACGATCGGGCGGCACGCGCTGCGCGGCCTGCTGCGCTGAGCAGCGCGGTCCGTCCCGGGGCGCGCCGCCCGCCGGGCCCGGGACCGCCGCGAGGCCGTCGGGGAGGATGGGCCGCATGAGCCACGCGCCGAAGACCGCCCCGACCGACGTCGACGTGCACGCCTTCCTCGCGGAGGTCACGCCCGCGCGCCGGCGCCGGGACGCCGAGACCGTGCTCGACCTGATGGAGCGCGTCACCGGGCAGCCGCCCGTGATGTGGGGGCCGTCGATCGTCGGCTTCGGCTCCACGACGCAGCACGACGCCGGCGGCCGGACCGCGGACTGGCCCGCGGCCGCGTTCTCGCCGCGGCGGACCGCGACGACCGTCTACCTCGACGCGGGCTTCGCCGAGGACCTCGCCGACGACCTCGCCCTGCTCGGGCCGCACACCACCAGCACGGGCTGCCTGTACCTCGAGGACGTCGCAGCCCTGGACCTCGGGGTCCTGCAGCGGATCGTCCGGCGGTCCTGGGCCGCGGCCACCGACCCCGGCGCCTGACCCGGCACGCACGACGCCCCCGCGACCGCGCGGGTCGCAGGGGCGTCGCGAGCGGCAGCCGTCAGGCGGCGACCAGGGAACGCAGGACGTACTGCAGGATGCCGCCGTTGCGGTAGTAGTCCGCCTCGCCGGGGGTGTCGATGCGCACGACCGCGTCGAGCTCCACCACGGAACCGTCCGGCCTCGTGGCGGTGACGTGCACGGTGCGCGGCGTCGTGCCGTCGTTCAGCTCCGTGACGCCCGCGATGTCGAACGTCTCCGTGCCGTCCAGCCCGAGCGAGTCGGCCGACTCCCCGGCCGGGAACTGCAGCGGCAGCACGCCCATGCCGATGAGGTTGGACCGGTGGATCCGCTCGAACGACTCGGTGATGACGGCCTTCACGCCGAGCAGCGCGGTGCCCTTGGCCGCCCAGTCGCGCGAGGACCCGGAGCCGTACTCCTTGCCGCCGAGGATGACCAGCGGGACGCCGGCCTGCGCGTAGGCCTGGGCCGCGTCGTAGATCGAGGTCTGCTCGCCGCTGAGGTGGTTCACGGTGAAGCCGCCCTCGACGCCCGGCACGAGCTGGTTGCGCAGCCGGATGTTCGCGAACGTGCCGCGGATCATCACCTCGTGGTTCCCGCGGCGCGAGCCGTAGGAGTTGAAGTCGCGGCGCTCGACGCCGTGCGCGGCGAGGTAGACGCCGGCCGGGCTGTCGGCCTTGATCGAGCCCGCGGGGCTGATGTGGTCGGTCGTGACGGAGTCGCCCAGCTTGGCGAGCACCCGCGCGCCGGTCACGTCGGCGACGGGTGCCGGCTCCGCGCCCATGCCCTCGAAGTACGGGGGCTTGCGCACGTACGTCGAGTCGGCGTCCCACTCGAACGTGTCGCCCTCGGGGGTCGGGAGCGAGCGCCACCGGTCGTCCCCGGCGAACACGTCGGCGTAGTCCGCCTCGAACATCTGGCGGTCGATCGACGCGTCGATCGTGGCCTGGACCTCCTCCGGCGCGGGCCAGATGTCCGCGAGGAACACCGGCGCACCGGACTCGTCGTGGCCGAGCGGCTCGTTCTCGAAGTCGAAGTCCATCGTCCCGGCGAGCGCGTACGCGATGACCAGCGGCGGGGAGGCCAGGTAGTTCATCTTCACGTCGGGGTTGATGCGGCCCTCGAAGTTCCGGTTGCCGGACAGCACCGAGACGACGGACAGGTCGTGCTGGTTGACGACCGCCGAGACCTCCTCCGGCAGCGGGCCGGAGTTGCCGATGCAGGTCGCGCAGCCGTAGCCGACCAGGTGGAAGCCGAGCTTCTCCAGGTACGGCCAGAGCCCGGCCTTCTCGTAGTAGTTCGTGACGACCTGGGACCCCGGCGCCATCGACGTCTTCACCCACGGCTTCGCGGACAGCCCGCGCTCGACGGCCTTGCGGGCCAGCAGCGCCGCGGCGAGCATCACCGACGGGTTGGACGTGTTGGTGCAGGACGTGATGGACGCGATGACGACGGCGCCGTGGTCGAGCTCGGTCGCCGTGCCGTCGGCCAGCGTGACCGGCACCCGCTTGTGCGGGCGGCGCGCGGCGTCGCCGTGCTCGACGTGCGCCGGGGCGTCACTGGGGTCGGAGTGCTCGCCCGCGGCGATCGGGTCGGAGGCGGGGAACGTCTCGTCCACCGACTCGTCCAGACCGCTGAGCCGCTGACCACCCGGCGCGGCGAACGACGCCTTCTCGTCCTCGGAGACGTAGTCGAGGATCGTGGTCGCGAACGACTCCTTGGCCTCGGTCAGCTCGATCCGGTCCTGCGGGCGCTTCGGGCCGGCGATGGACGGGACGACCGTCGACAGGTCGAGCTCGAGGTACTCGGAGTACGCGGCCTCCGGGGAGTCCGCGTCGAGCCACATGCCCTGCTCCTTGGCGTAGGCCTCGACCAGCGCGAGCTGCTGCTCGGAGCGGCCGGTGAGCCGCAGGTAGTCGACGGTGACCTGGTCGATCGGGAAGATCGCGCAGGTCGAGCCGAACTCCGGGCTCATGTTGCCGATGGTGGCGCGGTTGGCCAGCGGCACCGCCGCGACGCCCTCGCCGTAGAACTCGACGAACTTGCCGACCACGCCGTGCCGGCGCAGCAGCTCCGTGATGGTGAGCACGACGTCGGTCGCGGTCACGCCGGAGGGGATCGCGCCGGTGAGCTTGAACCCGACGACGCGCGGGATCAGCATCGACACGGGCTGGCCGAGCATGGCCGCCTCGGCCTCGATGCCGCCGACGCCCCAGCCGAGCACGCCCAGGCCGTTGACCATCGTGGTGTGCGAGTCGGTGCCGACGCAGGTGTCCGGGTAGGCGCGCAGCACGCCCCCCACGTCGCGCGTCATGATGCCGCGCGCGAGGTACTCGATGTTGACCTGGTGCACGATGCCGGTGCCCGGCGGGACGACCTTGAAGTCGTCGAACGCCGTCTGGCCCCAGCGCAGGAACTGGTACCGCTCGCGGTTGCGCTGGTACTCGAGCTCGACGTTGCGCTCGAAGGCGTCGCGCCGGCCGGCGACGTCGATCTGGACGGAGTGGTCGATGACGAGCTCCGCGGGCGCCAGCGGGTTGATCCGCGCGGGGTCGCCCCCGAGCTCGGCGACCGCCTCGCGCATCGTGGCGAGGTCGACGACGCAGGGCACGCCGGTGAAGTCCTGCATGATGACGCGGGCCGGGGTGAACTGGATCTCGGTGTCGGGCTCGGCGGCCGGGTCCCACGCGGCGAGCGCGCGCACGTGGTCGGCGGTGATGTTCGCGCCGTCCTCGGTGCGCAGCAGGTTCTCGGCCAGGATCTTGAGGCCGTACGGCAGCTTCTCGGTCCCGGGGACCGCGTCCAGCCGGAAGATCTCGTAGGTGTCGTCGGCGACCTGCAGCCGGGACCTGGACCCGAAGCTGTCGACGCTCCCCGGGGTCCCCGCGGGCTCGGGAGCAGAGCGACCGATGTCGTGGGGTGGGTTCACAGGTGGGCTCCTTCGTGGGGCGAGTGCGGCCGCTGGGGGTCGGCCGGTGTCCGGGTGGAGATTTATCTTGATGTCAAGATACATCCTACCGCGCTCCGGGTCGGATGCACGGTCACGCCGGGGCTGCCGCACCCGCCGCCTCGCGCAGACGGTGAGGCGGCGGGTCCCGCAGCCCCGGCGCGGGCTCAGTGGTCCTTCGCGGCCTCGGCGGCTCGGCGCTCCCGCTCCACGGCCTTCTCGTGCTGCCGGGGGTCGTACTCGGGGGTGCCCTGCTTGTGCAGCTCGGCCGTCGCCCGGCGGCTCGCCTCGGCCACGCGCCGCGTGGCCTCCGCGGCGGACTCGCGGGCGTCGCCCTCGTGCGCTGTCGTCATCGTCGGCTCCTTCCGTCCGGGGCGCCCGCGCGGGCGCCCACCCCTCACGCTAGGCCGAGCGGTGCCGCCCCGCGAGCGTCCTCGGCGCCCTCCGCCACCCCGACGCCGCGCATCGGGGGACGTGCCGGGCGCCACACGTGGACGGCCCGGGGCCTCCCGGTGCTCAGCGCGTCAGGACCGCGACCGCCTCGACGTGGTGGGTCATCGGGAACAGGTCGTAGGCCTGGACGTCCGCGAGGGCGTAGCCCTCCTCGGCGAGGTAGGCCACGTCCCGGGCCAGCGCGGCCGGGTCGCACGCCACGTAGACCACGCGGGACGGCTGGAGGGCCGCGACCGCGCGCACGACGTCGCGGCCGGCACCGACGCGCGGCGGGTC
>DAMBCY010000292.1:0-5352 GCA_032056255.1 Cellulomonas sp.
GTACCTGTCCGACGCGTTCGGGCTGTTCGGCATCGACGTGCCGACCACGCTGCACCTCGGGCCGGTCGACCTGGAGTGGGGCCCGGTGCTGGTCGTCGGCGTCTTCACGACGCTGCTCGCGATCGGCACCAAGCTCAGCAGCCGGGTGACCGGCGTGTTCACCGTCATCAAGGTCGGCATCACGCTGTTCGTCATCGTCGTCGGGTTCTTCTACGTCCGCGCCGAGAACTTCACGCCGTTCATCCCGCCGGCCCGGCCCGCGGAGTCGTCCTCCGGCCTGCACCAGTCGCTGTTCGCCTTCGTCTCCGGCCTCGAGCCCACCGCCTTCGGCGTGGTCGGCATCCTGTCCGGTGCCGCGCTGGTGTTCTTCGCGTTCATCGGGTTCGACGTGGTCGCCACCACGGCGGAGGAGACCAGGAACCCGCAGCGCGCCGTGCCGCGCGGGATCCTCGGCGGCCTCGCGATCGTGACCGTGCTCTACATCCTGGTCACCGTCGTCGTCACCGGCATGGTGTCCTACACCGAGCTCGGCGCGTCCGGCTCTCCCTCGCTGACCACGGCCTTCGTGCTGGTCGGGGCGGACTGGGCGGGCAAGGTGATCTCGATCGGGATCCTCGTCGGGCTGACCTCCGTGATCATGGTGCTGCTGCTGGGCCTGACCAGGATCGTGTTCTCGATGAGCCGCGACGGCCTGCTCCCCCGCGGCGTGTCCCGCACCTCGCCGCGGTACAAGACACCGGTCCGGCTCCAGGTCGGCACCGGCATCGTGGTCGCCGCCATCGCCGGCCTGTCGAAGGTCGAGCTGCTGGAGGAGATGATCAACATCGGCACGCTCTCGGCGTTCGTGCTGGTCAGCTTCGGCATCCCGATCCTGCGCCGCACCCGCCCGGACCTGGCGCGCGGGTTCCGCGTCCCGTGGTCGCCGGTGCTGCCGGTCGTCTCCGGCCTGGCCTGCCTGTGGCTGATGACCAACCTCACGACGCTGACCTGGCTGCGGTTCGCGGCCTGGCTCGCCCTCGGGCTGCTGATCTACGCGGTCTACTCCTACCGGCACTCGCGGGTCGGCCGCGGCGAGGCCACGGCCCCGGCGGACGACCTGCCGGCACCCGCCGGGCACTGAGGCCCCCGACGTGCCCTCCGGCCGGCTCGCGGACGCACCCCGGTTCCACGCGGAGACCGTCGAGGACTGGCGCGCGTGGCTCGCGGAGCACCACGCGACGTCCGAGGGCGTGTGGCTGTCCCGGTGGAAGCCCGCGACCGGCCGACCCACCTTCGGCTACGAGGAGATGATCGCGGAGGCCCTGGCCGTCGGCTGGATCGACGGCCAGGCGTGGGCACCCGACCCGGACACCACGCTGCTCTGGTTCACCCGACGCCGGCCCCGCAGCGCCTGGTCCCGGCTCAGCAAGGAGCGCGTCGCCCGGGTGGAGGCCGCGGGGCGGATGCAGCCGGCCGGGGCGGCCGCGGTGGCCGCCGCGCAGGCCGACGGGTCGTGGACCGTGCTGGACGAGGTCGAGGACCTGGTGGTCCCGGCCGACCTGGCCGCCGCGCTCGACGCCCACCCGCCGGCCCGGGAGCGCTGGGAGGCGTTCCCGCGCGGTGCGCGCAAGGCGGTCCTGCGGTGGTTGGTCGACGCGCGCCGGCCCGGGACGCGCGCCGCGCGGGTCGAGGAGGTCGCGCGCCTGGCCGCCCAGGGCGTCGCGGCCCGACGCTGACGCACCGGACGCGCCCCGCGGGCCGCGTACGGTGGACGACGCCCTGCCGTCACGCGCCCGAGGAGCCGCCCGTGTTCACCACCCGCCCCGAGCTCGTCGGCACCCACGGCATGGTCGCCTCGACGCACTGGCTGGCCAGCGCGGTCGGCATGGCCGTCCTCGAGCAGGGCGGCAACGCGTTCGACGCGGCCGTGGCGACCGGCTTCACGCTGCAGGTCGTCGAGCCGCACCTGAACGGCCCCGGCGGCGACGCCCCGATCATCGGGCACCGCGCCGGCGACGGGCACACGTTCGTCGTCTGCGGCCAGGGCACGGCGCCGGCCGCGGCGACCGTCGAGGCGTACACGGCGCTCGGGCTCGACGCGGTGCCCGGCACCGGGCACCTGGCCGCCGTGGTCCCCGGCGCGTTCGGCGCGTGGCTCGACCTGCTCGCCCGGTACGGCACGCTGACCCCGGCGGACGTGCTCGGCCCGGCGATCGGGTACGCGCGGGACGGGTACCCGCTCGTGCCCGCCGCGGTGCGGACGATCCGGACCGTCGAGCGGCTGCTCGCCGAGCACTGGCCGACGTCCGCCGCCGTGTACCTGCCGGGCGGGGCGGTGCCCGAGGCGGGCGCGCGGTTCCGGAACCCCGACCTCGCCGCCACCTACACCCGGGTGCTCGCCGAGGCCGCCGCGGCGGGACCGGACCGGCTGGTGCAGATCGAGGCCGCGCGCCGCGCGTTCTACGAGGGCTTCGTCGCCGAGGCGATGGCGGACTCCGTGACCCGGCCGGTGCTCGACTCGTCGGGGGACGCGCACGCCGGGCTGCTGACCGGCGACGACCTGGCGTCCTGGCGGGCCACCGAGGAGCCGACCGTCTCGGTGGACTTCGCGGGGGTCCAGGTGCACAAGACGGCGGCCTGGGGGCAGGGGCCGGTGCTGCTCCAGCAGCTGCGGGTGCTCGAGGCGCTCGGGGTGGCGGACGCCGACCTCGGGTCGGCGGAGCTCGTGCACACGGTGGTCGAGGTCGCCGACCTCGCGTTCGCCGACCGGGAGGCCTGGTACGGGGACTCCGCCGGGGAGCAGGTCCCGCTGGACGCGCTGCTGTCCCGCGGCTACGCGGCGGAGCGGGCCCGGCTGGTGGGGCCGGGGGTGGCCGACGGCCTGCGACCGGGGTCGCCCGCGGGGCGCGCGCCCCGGCTCGCGCCGGCGTTCGGCGCGCCGGCGGCCGGCGTCTGGCCGGGCCGGTACGAGGACGCCGGGGACACGGTGGCCGGGACCGGCGAGCCGACCCGGGGGCCCGGGGACGCCGTCGCGCCCGACCTGGACGTGCGCCCGGGCGGCGAGACCCGCGGCGACACCTGCCACGTCGACGTCGTCGACCGGTGGGGCAACCTCGTGTCGGCGACGCCCTCGGGTGGCTGGCTGCAGTCCTCCCCGGTCGTGCCGGGGCTCGGGTTCGGGCTGCCGACCCGCGCGCAGATGTTCTGGCTGGAGCCGGGGCTGCCGTCGTCGCTGCGGCCCGGCCGGCGCCCGCGCACCACCCTGAGCCCGGGGCTGGTGCTGCGCGACGGCGGCGGGTTCGCGTTCGGGACGCCGGGCGGCGACCAGCAGGACCAGTGGACGGTGCCGTTCCTGCTGCACCACCTGCTCGGCGGGCTGGACCTGCAGGCCGCGATCGACGCGCCGTCCTGGCACTCGACCCACGTGCCGTCCTCGTTCCACCCGCGCACCAGCGTGCGGCACGGCGTCGAGGCCGAGTCGCGCCTCGGCGCCGACGTGCTCGCGGACCTGGCCCGGCGCGGGCACGCCGTGCACGACGCGGGGCCGTGGTCGCTCGGCCGGGTGAGCGCCGCCGGGGTGCGGCCCGACGGGCTGCTGCACGCGGCGGCGAACCCGCGCGGGATGCAGGGGTACGCCGCCGGGCGCTGAGGACCACCGCACGCACCGGGCCACCGCACGTACCGGGCCCGGGGGTGAGTCGCGACACATCTCGACGGGAACAAGTTGCCCCACGCAACCGTTGTGATAGGTTGCCTGCTGCAACCAACGAATGAGGTCCTCCCGTGCCGAACACCCCCGCGTACCGCGCCCTGATCGACGCCATCGCGCGTCTGCAGCGCGTCCAGCGCGAGGTCGGCACCGAGATGGCCCGCGACCTCGACTGCCCCCGCGCGGCCCTGAGCCTGCTGTGGCTGCTCGACAAGCGCGGCGAGCTGGCCACCGGCGACATCGCGCAGGAGCTGCACGTCGACATCTCCGTCGCCAGCCGGCAGATCACCACGCTGGTCGACGCCGGGCACGCCGAGCGCACCACCCCGGTCGACGGGACGGACCGCCGGGTGCGGACCGTCCGGCTCACCGAGCACGGACGGGCGTTCGTGGCGGGCACCAGGACCGCGCTCGACGCCCGTGCCGCCGCCACCTTCGGCGACTGGACCCCCGGCGAGCTCGCGACCGCCGCCGCGAGCATTGAGCGCGTCGCCGAGGCCGTGCAGGGCTTCGTGACCCGGCCCGCGGCCGACCGGGTCCGGGCGCCCGAGCCCGCCCTCGTCGCGACGGCGACCTGACCGCCGCACGGCCCGGGGCCCCCGCACGACCCCGTCCAGCACCCCCTCTGCACCCCACCACCACGTCCGCCGACGGCGCCGGGCACCGCATCCCAGGGCGAAAGTGAAGAAAGATGACCAGCACCACCCGGGCCGAGAGCCCCGCGATGACCCACCGCCAGGTGATGGAGGCCCTCTCCGGCATCCTGCTCGGCATGTTCGTGTCCGTCCTGGCCACGAGCGTCGTGTCGAGCAGCCTGCCGAAGATCGTCAGCGACCTGGCCGGGTCGCAGTCCTCCTACACCTGGGTCGTCACCGCGACCCTGCTCACCACCACCATCACGACCCCGATCTGGGGCAAGCTCGCGGACCTCGCGGACCGCAAGCTGCTCATCCAGATCGCGCTGGTCATCTCGGTGCTGTCCTCCGCGGCCGCCGGGTTCTCGCAGAGCGTCGGGTTCCTCATCGGGATGCGCGCGATCCAGGGCATCGGCGCCGGCGGTCTGACCGCCCTGGCGACCGTGCTGCTCGCCGACATCCTCAGCCCCCGCGAGCGCGGCAAGTACATGGGCCTCATGGGCGGCATCATGGGCATCGGCATGGTCGGCGGCCCGCTGCTCGGCGGCGTGATCACCGACAGCCTGTCCTGGCACTGGAACTTCTTCGTCGGCCTGCCGTTCGCCATCGCCGCGATCATCGTCCTGCAGCTCACGCTGCACCTGCCGACCCGGGTGCACAAGGTCGTCCGGATCGACTACTGGGGTGCCGCGCTGATCTCCGTCGGCATCGCGACCCTGCTGCTCTGGGTCACGTTCGCGGGCACGAACTTCGACTGGCTGTCCTGGCAGACCGCCGTCATGGTCGTCGGTGCGCTGGCCGTCCTCGCGGTCGCCGTCGTGGTCGAGACCAAGGTGGCCGACCCGATCATCCCGATGCACCTGTTCCGGAACCGCACGCTGGTGCTGTCGGTGATCGCGAGCGTCGCCGTCGGCGTCGCGATGTTCGGCACCTCGGTGTTCCTCAGCCAGTACATGCAGGTGGCGCGCGGCAAGACCCCGACCGAGTCCGGCCTGCTGACCATCCCGATGATCCTCGGCCTGTTCGTGT